>JAAZBW010000436.1 GCA_012513625.1 Actinomycetales bacterium
CCCGGCCAGTCCGATGTACCGAAGGGCGAGGTCACGCTCAGCGAGGGGGCAGGGAGTCTCGGTCCGTGGCTTGCCCACCGCGTCTTCGCGGGTTCCGGACAGGAGATCGCCGCGAAGGTGCGGGCAGCGCTTACCGCTTCCGAGGGCGCAGCCGGTCGCGTGCTCGTGACCGCGAACCCGAACCTCCTCGATTCCGATGTCCACAGCCAACTCCTGCTCTCGGCCCTTGAGCGGCGGGCCACCGAACTCGATTTCCTCGCCAACCGGATCAGGACCGCCGTCAGCGAGATTGACAGCGCCGTTGGCGGCTACCGCTCGCAGGAGGCCGGCACCGGAGCAGGGCAGCCGGGCATCGCAGCCGAGTCCACCGAGGAGGGGGACGGCGCCGCCACGGCGGGCACCCCCGTGGCGACTGCCGTCGACCTGTTGCGGCTCCTCAGCACCGACGTCACCCTCACGCCCGTGGTGGTCAGTGCGGACGCGTCGCTCCTCGCCATCCTCACCGCCGGAGCGCTCGCGGGCACCGTGTCACTCGATGTGGTGCTCGACGGATTCGAGACGGGCCGCACGGGCGGCCGAGTACTTACAGCGCTCGGAGGGGCGCGGGAGGCGAGCCGGACGGCCGCAGAACGCGCCCTCGAACTCGCGGGCCGGGTGGCGCCTGTTGAGCAGGAACTCGCCCAGCGCATCGCGGCGCTGGAGGCGGCAGAGGCGAGTTGGAGGGACGCCGTGGCAGCCACGGACGTGGAGCCCGTCCAGGTGGCGCAGCTCGCCGCGCGCCGGGAGGCGCTCAGCGCACAGGTGTCCGCCCGCGCCGCCGCCCTCGGCCCGGCGAAGGCGGTGCTCGAAGGTGCCGTCACGCTGCTGGAGGCGGCTCGCGCCGAGTTCGGTGCCGCCGCTGCCACGGACGAGTCCGGATCATCACCGATCGCCCGCGCGGTCGCGCGTGAGGCGCTCCACGATCCCGTTCGTCCCATCACCCACGTGCTGTACGTCCAGCCCGCCCACTCGGGTGCCGACGTGGTGACGCGTCGCTCCCTCCTTGGTGCATCCGCTCGGGTCAGTTATCTCGGAGCGGCGAACACCGCGTGGGTCTTGTTCTCCGTGGAGGGCGGCACGCTCTTGGCGGGTGGCTCCACCGACGGCGTTGACCAGTTCACGCACGACCTCACCACCGGCGGGTCCGCCCTGGTTCGGAATGTGCCGAACGCTGAGGTGGCCTCGCTCGGCGCCGACCCGTTCGCGGAACACGAAAAGACCCTGCGGACAGGGGTGTTCGTGTTCGCGATCGGCGTGGCACTGCTCGGCGTGGCCGCGATGCTGGGCGTGGTCCTCCCCCCGATCCTCGCCCTCTGGCGCTAACCCCGGGCCAACGGTTCAGGTGGTGGGCCGGACGACTATTCGCCGTCCGGGAGCTGCACCACCGTGCCGGACTGGGAGGGGCGGATCCACTTGGTGAGGTCGAAGCCCTGGGCCTCGGCCTCGGCGAGGTACTCACGCTGCGTGGCGTCATCCACGTGGGCTTCGCGCGAGAGGAGCCACAGGTACTTGTAGTCCGGGGTACCCACGAGGGCGGTCCGGTAGTTGGGGTCGATCTTGAGGACCCAGTAGTCGGCCTTGGTGAAGGGGATCCAACGCAGGCCCTCCGGCAGGAAGGTGACCTCGAGGCGGCCGTCGTGCTCGTCGTCGGGAATGCCCTGACCGATCGCCTGGGTGGGCTCATCATTCGCATCGAGGCAGCGGTTGTCCACCTTCACGGTGCCGTCCTCGTTCAGGGAGTACCCGGCGGTGACGTCCCGGGCGCCATCATCCTCGTACCTGAGCGGCAAACGCCCGATCTCGAACCACAGTCCGAGGTAGCGCTGCAGGTCCAGGGTGGGGACCGATCGTGCTTCTCGCTTCTCCGTCATGGTGTCCTCCTGTTGGTGTGGATTTTCCACGTTAGGCGGCAATCGGAGGATCGCAACCGGGAGGAGGGGGTGCCAGCCGAGGGTGAAAGGTGGAGGTGGGCGGGCGGGTTCGTCGAAGGCAGGAACCGGCCCACGCGCCACCACGCCGCGGACGCTACCGAATTGGTGGGAGCGTTGCGCGGTTCCCCGAGTCTGAGGCGAGCGCCTTCTTGAAGAGCAGCATCGGCAGGATGATGGCAGCGAGGAGAACGCTCAGCCAGACGATCAGAGGTGCGAGCACCCATGCGGTGACACCGTTGATCTCCAGACCATCGGTGAAGATGTTGGTGAGCAGGAGGCCGACGAACGTGGTCACGAGCGCGATGCCGCCGCGCAGTGCCGGGGCGTACTGGACGGCCATCTTGAGGACGAACGGGCTGAACAGCACGCCCACCACGGTGAAGAACAGCACGCTCACGATGAATCCGACCGGGCGCACCTCGAACCCAGGCAGCACGAGCGCCGCAATGAGCAGGCCAATGGCGTTCCCGAGCAGGTGGAGCGCCGTGGAGGCGAGGAATCGCAGCATGTTGTGACCCTTTCCGAAGTGGGCAAGTCGTCACACCCACGAAAGGACGGTACGCCAATTTTCGACTCCAAGATCCACCCGCTGCGGGTGGTTCGTGACGGTGCCGGGCGTGGAATTCTGTTGCTATGGAAGACACCCAGACCGCTGCCCGGTCCGTCCGCGACGACTCCGACAGGAACCTCGTAATCCGCCGCACCCCGTGGGACGTGATCTTGGGAGTCCTCCTCGTCCTCTCCAGCCTGTTCCTGTTCGGCAATGTCCTGTTTGCCACCGCGATCTCGGTGTTCTTGGTGGCATGGACATCGCTGAGCTCGGGAATCGTGGTGCTGCTCGCCTCTCTGTTCCGAATGAAGAGCGGTAGCTTCTGGTCGGGCGCGCTCGGGGGCGCGGTGCTGATCGTCATCGGCATCTTCATTCTGCGCAATCCCGTGATCGGCGCGGTGGCCCTCACCCTGATGGTGGGGTCCACGTTCCTCGCTTCGGGCCTGACGCGCGTGGTCGGCGCGGCCCAGGTGAGCGACGCCCGCTGGCTCCTCGTGTTCTCCGGCATCATCTCTGTGGCTCTGGGCGTGTGGGTCCTGTTCAACATTGCAGCGGCGACCGCCGTGTTGCTGGGTGTCATCATCGCGATCCAGATCCTCACCGAGGGCCTGACGATGATCCTGGTGGGTCGCCTGCGGCCCGCGAAGGTGTCGGCCTAGTTTCGTTGCCGGTCTTACGGCCTGAAGAGTTACGAGTTCCACCGCCTGAGGAGCCACCAGGCTCACGGACGGAAGAAGGGCCCCGTCACCGGCCGGATCTGGAACCCCGCATTCCTCTGCGGGTAGGAGCACCTGCGGGGGAGTGAGCTGGGAACGCCGATTCCGAGATCATGTTCGGGCCTCTTTCCGGGCGGGTGCTCCCCTTCTTCCGGCTGGTTCCGGCTTCCGGGCTCGCCTAGTAGGGGGGTGGGTCGGGTTCTGATGGAGCGGGTGACGAGTGTGGTGGGGCTAGGGTGCCGCGGTCGGGAGCGTCGTGGTGTGGAGCGTCTTGGTCGGGGCGGTTGGGTGTTCTGGGACCGGTGGGTGCGCCGTGGTCCGAATCTCTTTCGTTGGGCGGGTCGTCGTGGCCAGCGTCAGCGTTGGCGGCGTCGTCTCCGGGGTGGTGTGAGCGGGCGTCTGGGATGAATCTTCGCGGTGGGCGTGGGGCGCGGCCGGTGTAGATCACGCCGAGGGGGCTCTTCCAGAACCGTCTCCCGGCCGTGTCGACGGAGATCAAGCGGCCGGCGCCGAGGGTTTTGGCGCGGTGGCAGCGTCGGCAGAGGAGGGTGAGGTTGGTGAGCGCTGTCTCGCCGCCGTGGGCCCATTCGTCGAGGTGGTCGGTGTCGCAGTACATGGCGGGTTGGTCGCAGCCGGGGCGGCTGCAGGTCTTGTCGCGGATGGCGACCGCGATCGCGAGGTGTGTGGGTGGCCGGTATCTGGCCCGGCCGACGTCGAGGGGGCGGCCGTCGAGGGTGTCGGTGACGATGCGGCGCCATGTGCCGCCGGCGGCGAGGAGGGTGGCGATGCTGGGTGGGATCGGGCCGTAGCCCTCGAGCCAGGCGGCCTCGAGGCGGCCGTCCCGTACCGGGCTCTGCGCGAGGCCGTTACCTGTGGGGTGTTCGATCGGGTTGCCCGGGGTGGGGGAGTCCTCCCCACCGATTGTGGTGTCGTGTTCCCCGCTGATCGTGGTGTCGTGCTCCCCGTCGCCCGTGGTGTCGTGTTCGGCGCCCATGATTTCGTCGTGGATGCGTGCCATGGGGGAGGGGTGGCCTTCCCAGTCGGGGAGTGCGCGGGCGAGGACTTCGAGGGGGACGGTCACGTTGACCGTGGTGGGTGGCACGGCCACGTGTTCGCCCACGGTGATGGTGGTGCCCTCGCGGAGGGCGGTGACGGCGAGGCTGGTGAGGGTGTCGGCGCGCAGTTCCTGGTGGGTGCGCGCGTCGCCGGCGGATTTCGCGGCCCGGGCGGAGGTCTCTAGGGCGGTGTTGACGCAGGCGGCGTGGTCGGCGGGCATGAGGACACTGAAGGTGGCCATCCCGTGGGCTGCCTGCCGGAGCCGGGAGACGTATCGGCGGCGGCGGGCGGTGGCGTGGCGTTCGTCGGCGCCGTCGGGGTCGAGTTCGATGAGGAGGCGGGCGATCGTGGTTTTGATCTCGCGTGGTGTGAGCGCGGGCGCCACGGGGAGGATCTCGTCCTGGACCGCGAACGCGAGCGGGTCCGGGGCGGTGGTGAGCATTTCGGCGATCACGAATGCCTTCTCCGCCGTGAGGTCGCCGCGTTCGAACACCTCCCCGGTGGGGTAGAGCCGGCCGAAGACCTGCTGGCCGGCCCGGATCCAGCGGGAGGCCGTGAACGAGGAGATGCCGAGGGCGTTGCCGATCTCCTCGCCGGCCACGTTGAGGGTGGAGTGCCGGTCGGAGAACTCCAGGCGCAGGTCCTCGGCGAGTTCGGCGGCGTGGCGGACCAGTGCGGCGTCCGCCTGGTTGGCGATCCGGGAGACCGCCTCCATCAGGGCCATCCGGTCCTCCGGGGAGGGGCGGAAGGCGGGCTCGTCCAGCAGCGGTCCCACATGCGCGAGCGACCTGCTCGCGGTCTCGTACCCGATCGCGAGGACCCCGCGGACCGCCCCGGAGACCGCCGCCGCCCGCTCCGCCGAAGAGACGGCGCCTGCCTGTCCTGCCGGC
>JAAZBW010000437.1 GCA_012513625.1 Actinomycetales bacterium
AGCTCCTCTAGGGGCGGGCGACGAGGGGCCGGGCGGCGGGGGCTCACCGTGGGGTTGGAACAGCTCCTCCAGGGGCGGGCGCCGCCGCAGCGGCACGAGGACCCGAAGGCGCACCGATGCGCGTGGGAGCGGGCCTCCGGCTAGGAATGTTCGGGTGCGGGGTCCCCGATCTCCGCCCACCAGGCGTCCTCCACCACCTCGCCGTCGCCCACGAGGTAGCCGCGGCGCAGCCCCTCCACGGCGAAACCGGACTCGGTGAGGAAGTGTTGGCGCAACTCGTCGCCCCGCACAGCCCACGTACGCATGGAGGAGGCACCGGAGAGGGCGAGGATGTCCGCGCAGGCGTTCAGCAGCCGGGCCCCCTGCACGTCCGACGGATAGGCCGGGTCCACCTCGAGCGCGAGGATCTCAGCGTCGACGCTGGACGTCGAGGGCGCCTCGGGGGACGTCAAGGGCTCGTCGCGACCGGGCGGGGTGGCCTCCCCGGTACCGGAGGGCGGGGGGCCGCCCGGCGTGGGGGAGCCTTCGGCGTCAGGGCGCGCGCCGTCATCGACGGGGGCGAACGCGACGAAACCCACCACCTTCTCCCCGTCGAGGGCAACGAGCACGCGGTGCTTCGCGGAGGGCGGATTCTCGATCGATTCGTGCCACCCCGAGGCGAACTGCGCGGAGTCGATGAGCCGGCTCACCTCCGCGGGGACCACCCGGCCGAGGCCGGCGCCCAGTTGGCGAAGCATGCCAGCGGCGTGGATCTCGCCGATGCGCGGGGCATCGGCCGGGCTCGCGGGCCGGACCAGGGAGACGGACGGGGCTCTACTCACCCCGCAACACTAACCGTCCGAGTCCGCAGGACGAGAGCCACGCACGCCGCCGCCCAACCGGCGATACCGTGGAGCAATGGACGCACGCGCACACTTCGGGAACGTCATCGTCGCCATGGTCACGCCATTCACGGCGGACGGGGAGGTGGACCTCGCAGCCGCCGAGCGCGTGGCCACCCACCTCGTGGACTCGGGCTGCGACGGCGTGCTCGTCTCCGGAACCACCGGCGAGTCGCCCACCACCCACTCTGGCGAGAAGGTGGACCTTATCCGGGTGGTGCGCTCCGCCGTCGGGGATCGCGCGAAGGTCATGGCGGGCGCCGGATCCAACCACACCGACCACGCGGTCCGGATGGCCGAGCAGGCGGCGGAGGCGGGAGCGGACTCGGTACTCGTGGTCTCCCCCTACTACAACCGGCCCTCCCAGGAGGGCGTCGCGGCGCACATCGAGGCAGTCGCCTCGGCGGCTGACCTGCCCGTGATGGTCTACGACATCCCGGGCCGCACCGGCGTGGCCGTCGGCCCCGAGTGCTCGGCCCGGATCGCGCGGCACCCGAACGTGGTGGCGTTCAAGGACGCCACCGGCAACCCCGTGGCTGGCAGCCGCCGCGGCCGTGAGGTGGAAATGGCCGTCTACTCGGGCGACGACGCGCTGAACCTCTCGTTCCTCGCCCACGGCGCTGTGGGAGTGGTCTCGGTGGTGGGCCACGTGGCTGCTGACCGGTACCGCAGGATGGTGGACGCCATGACCCCGGACGAGGGCGGTCGGGTGGACCTTGCCACGGCCCTCGCCCTCCACAACGAGCTCGCAG
>JAAZBW010000438.1 GCA_012513625.1 Actinomycetales bacterium
GACGCCACGTACGCGCCGATCACCGTGCGGTTCACCCGCACCCCGGAGAGCTCCGCCGCCACCCGGTTGGTGCCCACCGCGTACAGGTCCCAGCCCGCCTTGGTGCGCCGCAGCAGCAGCGTCACGGCCACCGCGAGCAGCCCCCACAGCAGCACCACGCCCGGCAGGTCCAGGTACAGCTTCCCGTTCACCAGCCCCACCAGCGAGGGCGCGGCCCGCCCATCCGCCACCCCGCGCGTGTACGCGAGGATCAGCCCGTGGGCCACGCCCATCATCCCGAGCGTCATCACGAACGGCGTGATCCGCAGGTAGACCACCCCGAGCCCGTTCGCCAGCCCGATCCCGGCCGCCACGAGGAGCGCCAGCGCGATCCCCTGCAGCGCGTTCTCGTCCGAGCCCTGCATGGTCCGGGAGGCGATGATCGCCGCGAGCGTGGCCACCTTCCCCACCGAGAGGTCGATCCCGGCGCCGCCGGAGAGGATCACGATCGTCTGCCCCACCGCGATGAATCCCAGGAACGAGGCCACGCGCAGCATCGCCACGATCTGCGGGTAGCTCCCGAACCCGGGCGAGACCAGCTCCCCGATCGCGATCAGTGCCACCGCGAGGAGCGCCGCAATCAGGATGGGACTCTTCAGGGGCGCCGGGATCCGCTGCGCCAGCCCGCGCGTGGGCGTGCTTTCCGACGATGACGCCCGGGTTGGCACAGTCCGCTCGCTCACTGCTTCCTCCGATCCGTCAGCGCGGAGAGCGCGAGTGCCGCGATCACCACGAGCCCGGAGGCGAGCGGCCGGTAGGTGGTGGGCACCCCGGCAAAGAACAGGATCGAGCTGGCAAGGGAGAGCACCATCGCGCCGGCCATGGCCCCGATCGGGCCGCCGATCCCGCCTCGGAGGGCGATCCCGCCGATCACCACGGCCGCCACCGAATCGAGCGCCATGGTGCCGCCGATGAACGGATCTCCCGAACCGGCGTTCGCGAGGATGCCCATCCCCGCGAGGCCCGCGAAGCCGCCCGCGATCACGTAGGACAGGGCCTGCGTGAGGCGCACGGGCACGAGCGAGTTGTAGGCGGCGAGCGGGTCCCCACCCATGGCGTAGATGTGGCGCACGAGCGTGGTGCGGCGCAGCAGCAGCCAGAGGCCGCCCACCGCGAGCACGATCAGCACGGTCATGGGCACTCCTGCCACCGCGGTGCGGAACGTACCGGTGATGCCGGGCGGCACACGGCCGCCGGGAGTGGGGAGCACCCAGAGGGTCACGCCGGAGAAGATGGCGGCCGTGGCGAACGTGGTGATAAGCGGCTGGAGCCGGAGGCCCGCCACGATCAGCCCGTTCAGCAGGCCGCACGCCGCGCCCGTTCCCACGGCCACGAGCAGTCCGAGCAGGACGCGGGAGTTCTCCCCACCCATCACGGTGATGGCCGTGACAGAGGAGAGGGCCGCGATCGCGCCGATGGAGAGGTCCAGCCCGCCGCCGATCACCACCACCGCCTGGCCCACCGCCACGATCACAAGTGGCACGAACGTGGCGAATGTGGATGCCACCGAGTACTGGGTGAAGAAGTTGCCGCGCAGGAACGCGGAGACCACCACCGCGATCGTCAGCAGCAGCCAGGGCATGAAGGCGGGCAGGTGGGTGGTGAGGACTCGCTCGGCCACGGAGGCCCCACCCGCGCCGCCGGGAGCCGTGCCCCCACCCGCGCCGCCGGGAGCCGTGCCCCCACCCGCGCCGCCGGGGCCCACGCCCCCACCCGGGGGAGGGGTCACGGCGAGGGGGCGGGCGTCGTCGTCGGGTTCACTCACCCGCGCCCACCTCCTCGGAGATGAGGAGTGCCTCGGAGACGAGCCGTGCCTCGGTGATCTCCGCGCCCGCGAGCTCGCTCACCACGCGGCCCTCGTACATCACGAGCACACGATCGGAGAGCGCGGCTAGCTCGCGGTCCTCGGAGGAGTTGAGGAGGATGACCTTCCCCTGCGCCGCGAGGTCCCGGATGATCTGGTAGATCTCGGCCTTCGCGCCCACGTCCACCCCCTTGGTGGGGTCATCGAGCAGGATCACCTCGGGGTTGTTCTGGAGCCACTTCGCCACGATCACCTTCTGCGCGTTGCCTCCGGAGAGCGAGGAGACCGGGTCCGCCAGGGAACCGATCTTGATGGCCAGCTGCTCCACGGAGGTTCTTGCCGCGGCGCGCTCGCGGCGCATGGAGATTGCGCCGGCGATGGTGCGACGCCACAGCGAGACCGTGGAGAGGTTCTCCTGGATGGGGCGCAGCGAGTACATGCCCTGGCGGCCGCGATCGCCCGGAACGAGGGCAATGCCGCGGCGGGTGGCGCGGGCGGCGGAGTAACGGCCGAGGTCCCTGCCCCGCAGGCGGATGGTGCCAGCTGAGTGGGGGAGCGCGCCGAACAGGGTCATCAGCAGCTCCGACTGCCCCTGCCCCTGCAGCCCGCCGAGCCCGATGATCTCGCCCGCACGGGCGGTGAGGTTGATGCCGTGGAGGCGGGGTCCGGCGAGC
>JAAZBW010000439.1 GCA_012513625.1 Actinomycetales bacterium
CGAACGTAGGTGGGCGGGGTGGGCGGGGAGCCAGCCCTCGATCTCCTCCACCGTGGCGCGGGCCCGGGTGGCGGCGAGCGCGTCCGCGAGCGGCTGGTCTGCCGGGGTGGCGCAGTGGACGCCGCCGGTGGCCACGAGCTGGAGGCCGAGCTCGTCCGCGAGGCCGGCGAGGGCCTCGTGGAGGGCGGCGTCCCCCGCGCCGAGGTGGGCGGTGAGCTCCACGGCCACACCGTCCGCCCCGAACAGGTGCACGAGCCGCTCGAGCTCCCGCCGCGCGGCAGCCACGCCGCCCGGGGTAATGACGCCCGGCCCAGCGCCGCCGAAGGCACCCGCGCCCGGAACCCCACCGCCCGGGACCCCGCCGGTGAGCGCCTGCCGTACGGCACCCTTCCGGCAGCCGGTGAGCACCACCCACTCGCCCCTCCCCAGCTCGGCAAGCTCGCCCATCTCGAACGCCGCCACGTCCTTCTTCCCTGTACGCAGGTGGGCGAGCGAGATGGCGCGGGAGAGGCGGTGGTAGCCCTCCGGGCCGCGGGCGAGCACCACCAGGTGTGGTCCCGGCGGGTCCATCGCCGCTTCCTCGCTGGCGGCCCGCCCGCCGGTGCGGGGCGCGCCTCCGAGGCTGAGTTCCGCTCCGATCACGGTGGGCATGCCCACCTGCCGGGCGGCCTCGGCAAGGCGCACCACGCCGTAGAGGCCGTTGTGGTCCGTGAGGCCGAGTCCGGTGAGCCCGAGGCGTGCCGCCTCGGCCACGAGCTGCTCGGGAGCGGAGGCGCCGTCCAGGAAGGAGAAGGCCGAGTGGGCGTGCAGCTCGGCATAACGCGGTTCAGTCATATGCCGCCTCCGCCCGCCACGCGCCACCGGAGGCGGCGAGCAGGAGGCTCGGCCCGCTCTCCGCGGTCACCTGCAGCCACGCCGCACGCCGGGGCGTGTCCCACCACCGCTCGCTGATCGGCCACGGCCCCGCCCACGCCAGCACGGTCCCCCCGATTCCGGTGCCCCCCACCGAGACCCAGGCGGGAGGTGCGGAGATGGCCCCCCGCGCGTCCACCACCACGGTGCGCCCATGCGCGTCCACGAGCGCGGCGGGACGCGGCTCGTCGTAGACGGTGGAGGGCGAGGGCGCGGGCAACCGGCCCGGCCAGGGGGCGTCGGGGCGGCGGCGGGGGGACTCGTCGTCGCCCCAGGTGACGAGGTGGACGCGGCTGCGCGGATCCCGCCCGCCTCCGATCACGGGACGCACCACGCCCTCGGCACCGAGCATCCCCTGGAGGCGCATCACCGTCCGGCGTGCCGAGGCCTCGCTGCCGCCCGCCCGCCCCCAGAGTGGGTCCGCGGTGGAGTCGGAGCCACGCACCTCCTCGGCCACGAGCTCGAGCACGTGGAGGGGGGCGGAGGGCGGGCGGCCGCTGCGGCCGGAGAGCCAGCCGTCGAGTTGCCAGCGGACCCTGTCGGTGGCCTCGGCCGCGGAGAGGGGCGCCTCGATGGTCCAGAGGCGGGAGAGTTCGCCGCCGCCCACCGTGCGCGCGGTGACGCGGAGCCTCCCGCAGGCACGGCCGCGCAGGCGCGCGGAGAGTTCCTCGGCGAGGGTGCGGGCGGCGAAGGCGGCGGCGTCGGACCGTTCGACCGGTGGGTCCAGTTCCCTCGTCACGACGACGGCGCCCACCGGGCGTGCCCCGGGCGCGGCGGGCACGGACTCACCCCGGGACAGGGCGTGGGCACGGACGCCGAGTGCTCCGAAGCGGGCGGCCACGTCCGCGAGCGGCAGCGCGGCAAGGTCCCCGAACCGGGTGATGCCGAGCTGGGTGAGCACCTCCACGAGGTCTGAGATCTCCGCGCGGGTGGCCTTGGTGAAGGCAGCGTGGCGCAGCAGGGCCACGGGCTGGGGAGCGAGGAACTGTGGGGACGCTCCCGTGGGGACGACGACGCCGCCACGGGCGGCGAGGATCCCGGCGAGCAGGCCGTCGGCGATCCCCACATAGGACTCGGAGCCGCTCTCGCGCGCGACCGCACCCACGAGGCCCGCGGCGAGCTTCTCCTCGCTGCCGTGGTGGCGCACCGGCCCGCTGGTCTCGGTGAGCAACATCCCGGGGCGGAGCACCACCGGGAATGCGATCACGTCCTCCGCGGCCTGGACCACGGCCTCGAACGCGCGGGCGTCCCGCACCTCGTCCGCCGCGAGGAGGGTGATCTCCGGGCAGGCCTGCTGGGCGTGCCGGCGTCTCATGCCGGTACGCACGCCGGCCACGCGTGCGGCGGCTGAGGCCACGAGGACCCCCCTTCCGTCGTGCACGGCGCACGGGGTGGCAGGGTCTACGAGGCCCTCGGCACCGGCGGCCACGAGCGGCCAGTCGGGCACCCACAGCACCGCCTGGCGCATCACGAGACCGCCTGGAGGTGGCGGCGCTCCGCCGCAGCTGCCACGTGTTCCGGATCGGGGCGCGCCACGGTACCCATCCGGAGGACCACGGTGGTGGGCATGCCCTCCCGCGTGACCGTGAGGGTGCGCTCGGTGAGGCCGTCCGGGCCAATCTCCGCGCCCCGGACCCGGGCGCGCACCACTGCGGCGCCGGGCCACGAGCCGGTGGCGAGGAGCACGGCTCCCTTCGAGCGCACCCGGCCGGTGAGGCTGCGGCACGCCCCCGCACCGAGGTCCATGTCCCCCACCACCACCACACCGAACCCGTCCACGCACGCCGCCACCACGTCCGCCGCAGCCGGCCCCGGCTTCGGGATGCTCACCACGCGCGCCGGATCCATGCCCGCCTCCGCGGCCGCGAGCCAGCCGATGTCCCGGCCGCCCACCACGGCGGCCCATCCGGCCTCCCCCATCGACGCCGCCGTGAGCGTGTGCAGCAGCGAGGAGGACCCCTGCACCGCGAGCACGCTGCCAGGCACGAGCCCGCCCGGGAAGAGGGCATCCAGCCCCGCGGGCAGGGAGATACCGTCCGCGGCACCTCCGAGGCCGGGACCGGTGAGCCGGGTGTGCAGCCCGGCCGCGAGCTCCGCTCTGGCCAGCACTGCGCGGGCGGCCGAGATCTTCTCGACCGGAGCGGGTGCTCCGCCCAACACTGCCGCAGCGGATACCTCAGCCGCCTCCACCGGGGCGAGCAGCCCAGCCGCCTCCACCGGGGCGAGCAGCCCAGCCATGACATGTTCGAACATGTGTTCGAGTGTACGTCTGGGCACTGACACACAAAAGAGGAGTCGGCGCGCCGCCTCGCGACACGCCGTTCACCCGGCCACACAGTCAGCCCCACCCCGTCGGCTGTGTGCCCAAACCACACAGTCGACGGGGACTTTGCGGAACCTTCGCCACACAGTCGACGAGGATTTTGCGAAATCTCAACCACACACTCGGCGAGTGGGGGTGGGAATCCCCTCGGAGCGCCCCACCCTCGGCTACGTTGGAGAAAACACCACACGGAGGTTGACATGGATCTGACCCGTCCCACCGCCCCCAACCCCTACGAGTTGCTCCCCCAGGTGCCCTCGTTCGAGCTGCGCTCGGATGACCTCACGGACGGCGGCACCATGCCGGACGAGTTCACCGAAGATGGCGGCAACATCTCCCCCCACCTCGCCTGGTCCGGGTTCCCGGCGGGTACGAAGAGCTTCGTGGTCAACTGCTTCGATCCGGACGCCCCCACCCCCGCGGGCTACTGGCACTGGACCGTGCTGGACATCGCCGCCGATGCCACCGAGCTCGCCCAGGGCGCCGGCGCCTCCGACCTCGAGCTCGACGGCGCCGCCTTCCACGTCCGCAATGACGCCAGCGACGCCGCCTACCAGGGCGCCGCTCCTCCCAAGGGCGACGTACCGCACCGCTACATCTTCGCCGTGCACGCCCTCGACACCGAGACCCTGGAGCTGGACGAGGACGCCACCGCCACCGCGGTCGCGTTCAACACCCTCTTCCACACAATCGCCCGGGCGACGCTCACGGTCACCTTCCAGCGCTGACCTCCTACCGGCACTGACCTCCCGACGGCGGAGCGCGCCTTCAGTCGTCGAGTTTGGGTCCGGCAGGCCCCTGGGTGCTATACCGGTACCCGTGTTCCACGTGGTTTTCTACTCCCCCAAGATTCCGCCCAATACCGGCAAC
>JAAZBW010000440.1 GCA_012513625.1 Actinomycetales bacterium
CACCGTCGCCCGCCGCCGCAAGCCGCCTGCCGCCGCCAGCCCACCGTCGCTCGCCCCAGCGATCCCTGCCGCCGCCAGCCCACCGTCGCTCGCCCCAACGATCCCCGCCGCCGCCAGCCCACCGGCGCCCGTCGCCAGCCGCCAGCCACCCGTGCCCCCCCATCACGTGCGGACGCGGTAGCGCATGACGGTGATCCCGTCGGCGTGCCTGACCTCCACGGGGTCGAGCTCGATGCGGCCGAGCTCTGGCGTCGAGAAACGCACGCCATCACCGAACAGGACCGGAAGCACATACACCAGCACCTCGTCCACGAGCCCGGCGCGCAGGCACTGGCTCGCAAGGTCCGCGCCGAGGATCTCCAGGTTGAGTCCGCCTGCGGCCGTGAGGGCCGTTTCAACGGCATCGGGGAGGTCTCCCGTGAGGTAGGTGATGCCCGGAACGGGGTCGTCGGGCGGCTCGTGGGTGATGACAAACTGGGCACCGCCCTCGTACTCCCTGTCCTCGGGGGCCATGCGCCGGGCCACCTCGTGGGTGGTCCGGCCGATCAGCATGGCGCCGGTGGCGTTCATGATGTCCACGAAGTGGGTCATCCGGGAGTTGAACGCGACGATCGGGTCCATGTCATGCCCGGGGCCGGCGATGAAGCCGTCAAGGGACATCGAGCGGTTGACCACCACCTTCCCGCGCTTCTCGCCGGCCGCCCGCGGCGCACGGTCCGCATCGCCCCCGCCTCGTGACCTCTCCGCATTGACCCGTGCGTCCGCATCCGTCATGGCGCTGCTCCTCTCGTGGAGGTCCACGCGGCGGCATCCGGTGGGCCGGCACCAGCGTGCACCCGGACGGGCCACCACCGCAATGCGGAACCGCCGCGTCCGGAACTACTGGGCAGCGAGCCGCGTGAGGAGGTCCCGGAGCAACGGGCCCGCGGTTCCGGCGCCGCTGTGATCTGCGGATTCGATGAACACCGCCACCGCGAGGTCCCCCTGGTAGGCGATCATCCACGCGTGGATCCCCGCCGAATCCCCGGAGGCCCACTCGGCGGTCCCGGACTTTGCGTACACCGGCTCGCCCGGCACGTCCAGCAGGAGCTGGGAGGTCCCGGCAGTCACCACCTCTCGCATGGCCGACGCAAGTGCCGCCACCTCCTCCTCGGTGAGCGCCGCCGTCGCCGAATCGGGCCCCACGGACTGCTCCACCTCCGGCAGCAGTACTGGAACCACGGTCTCCCCCACCGCCACGGAGGCGGCCACGGACGCCATCGCCAGCGGCGAGACGAGCACGCCACCCTGCCCGATGAGGCTCGCGGCATGGGAGGTGCCCACCGCGTCGTCCGGAATGGAGCCCGCGAAGTACGGGAACGCCCACGGGCCAGGCGTGCCGAGGCCGAGGGAGGCCGCTGCCGCCGAGACGTCCGCCGCGGTGACGGCGCTGGACTCGTTGATGAGCGCGGTGTTGCACGAGTAGGCGATCGCGGTGCGCAGCGGGAGGCCGCCGAGCTGGTCCGCGGGATAACCCGGGTAGTTGGAGAACGCGCGGCCGTCCACGGTGGAGGTGGTGGTGCAGTCCAGCACGGTCTCCGCGGTGTAGCCGGCCCGCAGCAGGGTGAGTGCGGTGGCCACCTTGAAGGTGGACCCGGGAGCGTACTGGCCGAGCGCGGCCGTGTTGTACCCGGCGGAGCCGGGGCCGGAGGCGAGGGCGAGAACATGGCCGTCGGACGGGCGAATGGCAGCGATGGCGCTCGGGCCCTCGATGCCCGAGAGGAGGTCCTCGGCGAGGAGCTGGAGGGACTCGTCGAGGGTGACCACGAGTGGTTGGCCGTCGGCCGCGGCCGCGCGGGCGATCTCCACGGGCTCGGTGCCGCCCGCGCCGGCCGCGGGGCCTCCTGGCCCGCCCTCGGTATCCACGAGCTCGACCACATACCCGTCGATGCCGCGCAGCTGCTCCTCATAGGCGGCCTCGAGGCCGCCGGATCCCACCATGTCCCCCGGTTGGATGGCGCCACCGGAGTTTTCGATGATCTCCGCCGTAGCCTCAGCAACCGTGCCGAGCACCGGCCGCGCGAACGCCGCCGTGGGACCGAGTGGGACCGTGGCCGGCTGCAGGAGCACGCCCGGGATGGCGCGCAGTCCGTCCACGTCCCACTGCTCCGCCTCCGACTGCCGGATCGTAATCGCTATGACGTACGCCTTCTCGCCGGCGGCCGCCACGCGCCCCGCGAACGCGCCCGGATCGAGTCCCACGCGCGCTGCGAGCTCGCGGGCGGAGGCGTCCTGCTGGGCGGGGTCTGTGAGGTTCATCTTGTCGATGCCCACGCGCCACACGTCCCGCACGGTGACGAGGGCCGTGCCGTCCGTGGCAACGATCTCGCCCCGCGTGGGACGCAGGGTCGAGACGGTGAAGGTGCTCGTGGGCACCGCGTTCGGGTGGACGAGCGTGGGATCCCAGACGGCGCGCCACGCGGGACCGGCGGGGGCGGCGGTCCCGACGGCGGGGGTTGCGTCCGCGGCCGAGGTGTCCGCAGCGGGGGCGGCGGTCCCGACGGCGGGGGTTGCGTCCGCGGCCGAGGTGTCCGCAGCGGGGGCGGGCGTCCCGACGGCGGGGGTTGCGTCCGCGGCCGAGGCGTCCGCAGCGGGGGCGGCGCCGTCGTCGTCGGCGTCCGGACTCTCGAGCCGGAGGGTGGCGAGGGTGGCGAACGTGACGGGAGCGGCGTCGTCGCCGAGGTTGAAGGTCCAGGTGAGGGGGACGGTGACGGTCTCTGCGTCGTCCGCATCGGAGGCTGCGGTGAGGGCAGTGCCGGCGGGCGTGGAAGTGGAGCCGGGCGCGGTGGTGGCGGCCCCGGTGGCGGTGGCGGCTGCAGCCTCAGTGGGGACTTCGCCTTCCTCGAGCACGTCCCCCGCCACGACGGTCCGCTCA
>JAAZBW010000441.1 GCA_012513625.1 Actinomycetales bacterium
ACGCTCCCGGGCCCGTGCCGTTTACGGCCTGCCCGTGAGGGACCTGGCCGAACCCTTCCACGATCCACGCGACGGCTGGTTCCGCCAGACCTTCGCCCGCTACGCGATGCCAGAGTTCTGGCGCTCCTTCCTGCACCACTGCCTCAAGATGGTGCTCGGCCTCGTCATCACCTCCCTCGCCCTCGTCCTTGCCGGCACGGGCCTCGGCACGCTCGTGATGCCCGGCTCGGAGGCGGTCGGCTACCGGCTCCTCCCCTGGCTCACCGTCTCGGCGCCCACCTCCGTGCCCCTCGGCATGCTGCTCGTGCTGGTGGCACTCGTGGTGCTCTGGGTGGGGGTGCTCGCCGACCGGATGCTAGACGCCACCATGCTTTCCAGCTCCGAGGAGGAGCTCCGCCACGAGGTGGTGGCCCTCACGGACGCCCACTCCGCCGGAGAGAAGGCCGCCGAGGCCGAGCGCCGCCGGGTGGAGCGCGACCTGCACGACGGCGCCCAGCCCCGCCTCGTCAACCTCGCGATGACGCTTGGCATGGCCCGCGCCAAGATGGACTCCGATCCGGAGGCGGCCCGCCAGATGATCGACGAGGCACACAGCGAGGCGAAGGCCGCCGTCAACGACCTGCGCCAGCTCGCCCGCGGAATTCACCCCGCCGTCCTCACCGACCGCGGCCTCGACGCCGCCCTCTCCGCGCTCGCCGCCCGCTCCCCCGTGCCGGTCCGCGTGAGCGTGAACCTGACCGAGCGGCCACCGCGCGTCGTCGAGTCGGTCTCCTACTTCGTCGTCGCCGAGGCCCTCACCAACATCGCGAAACACGCCCACGCAACCCGGGCCGACGTCGTCGTCACCCGGGAGGGCGAGGTGCTGCGGGTGGTGGTGATGGACGACGGGCGTGGCGGGGCGCGGGTCTCCCAAGACCAGGGCCACACCGGGCTCGCCGGACTCACCGAACGCGTGCGCTCCGCCCGCGGCACACTCAGCCTGACCAGCCCCTACGGGGGCCCGACCATCCTCACCGTGGAGCTGCCATGCGCCTGATCATTGCCGAAGACTCCGTCCTCCTCCGCGCCGGCCTCGAACGCCTCCTCGTGGACGCGGGCCACGAGATCGTGGGCTCGCTCGGAACCGCCGAGGAGCTCGTCTCGCTCGCCTCGACCGTGAAGCCAGACCTCGCGATCGTGGACGTGCGCATGCCACCCACATTCACGGACGAGGGCATCCGCGCCGCCGTCCTGCTGCGGGCACAGCACCCCGAGGTGGCGATCCTCGTGCTCTCGCAGTACGTGGAGGAGCGCTATGCCTCCGAACTGATCGCCACCTCCACGAAGGGCCTCGGCTACCTGCTGAAGGAGCGCGTGGCGGACGTGGAGGAGTTCCTCGCCGCCGTGGAGACGGTGGCGAGCGGCGGCACGGTGCTGGACCCGGAGGTGGTCTCCCAGATCGTGGTCCGCTCCCGCCGCACTGACGATCTGGACCGGCTCACCGCCCGGGAACGGGACGTGCTCGAGCTCATGGCACAGGGCACCTCCAACTCGGCGATCGCGAAGAACCTCTTCATCTCCGAGGGCTCCGTGGAGAAGCACGTCTCCTCCATTTTCAGCAAGCTCGGCCTCCTCCCGGCGGAGAACGAGAACCGCCGCGTCATGGCGGTCCTCCGCTACCTCGAATCCTGAAAGGAACGCCATCATGACGAGTCCCACCGCGACTCCCACCCCGCCTCACACTCCACCTCACGCGCCGCCTCACACCCGCCAGGGCTACGCGCAGCCGATCGGCCGCGCCCGTCCCGCCAATCCCGCCGTGCGCGCGTTCGTGACCGTGTTCGGCCTCCTAGTGCTCCTCGGAGCAGTGGGCCTCTACGCGGTGGGCGCCGCCGTGGGCGGACCACGGTGGAACACCACCGAGTTCGAGGGCTCCGCCCCATTGGACGGCACACGCGAGGTGGTGGTGAGCACGCACCGGGCGGACATCACCGTGGTCTCCACGAGCGGCGCCGACCTCACCTGGACCGGCCAGCTGGCCGGGAACCCCGACCACCTCAAGGACAACGCGGTGGACCGCTCGGGCGAGCGCCTCACCCTCTCCCCCGAGCTGCGCGGCCCACTCGGCCTCTCCAACGGCTTCACCCTGTGGGGCGATCGCGACCACGGCCAGCTCACCGTGGATGTCCCCACCTCCCCCCTCCGCGACCTCCGGCTCGAGACCGGCACCGGTGACACGAGCGCCACCGGCGAGTGGGGCCACCTCTCGATCGACTCCGGGATCGGCAACGTCACCCTCGGCGGCACCACGGACTCGCTCGACCTCAGCGCAGGGATCGGGGACGTGAACGGAACCCTCGTCGTCGACGGCGGACCCCTCACCGTCCGCGGCGGGATCGGTGACATCTCGCTCACCCTGGTGGACGCCGTGCCCGCCTCCGTGGAGTTGAGCGGCGGGGTGGGTGAGGTGACCCTGAACCTGCCGCCCACGACCATGGGCTACGTGGTGGGTGGGGGCACCGGGATCGGGGGAACCACCAACTCTCTGCCCGGCCCCACGCCGGACGGCATTCCGGTGGATGCGCCCGTGCGCGTGACCGTCAACGGTGGCGTGGGCGGGGTGCTGCTGGGGCCCTCGGCGCCGTAGGAGTGTCCCCGCGGGTGGGCCGCGAGCCGGACCGCAGGGAGGGCCGCAGGAAAGACCGCGGGAAGGACCGCAGGAAGGACCGCAGGCACACACGAATGGGGGCGCAGCCACTGTGGCTGCGCCCCCATTCGTGTGTGCCGGGAGGTGAAATCCCTAGGCCATGGAGGCCCCGCCGGAGCCCGCCGCCGAGCCGCCCTCGATGGGACGGATCGGTGCGGATGGGCCGCTGAACATGGCGTGGATGTCCTCGTTCGCCTCGATCTCGGCGGTGGCGTCCGAATCATCGGCGCCGCGCGCCACGCCCGTGAACGTGAACTCGCCGAGGATTCCCTCACCCTCAGCGTCCACGATCACCTTCTGGCCCGCCTTCAGCTCGCCGAACAGGATGCGCTCGGACAGTGCGTCCTCGATCTCCCGCTGGATGGCGCGGCGCAGCGGCCGGGCACCGAGGACGGGGTCGTAGCCACGCTCGGCGAGCAGCTGCTTGGCCGCGTCGGTGAGCCGGATCGTCATGCCCTGGGCGCGCATGCGCTCGTCGAGCTGGGCGATCATCAGGTCGACGATCTGGACGATCTGCTCCTGGGTGAGCTGCGGGAAGACGAT
>JAAZBW010000442.1 GCA_012513625.1 Actinomycetales bacterium
CGGCCCCTCGTAGTGCGCACCCCCGCGAGCCGGCTCACCCTCGCCAACCTCGCCCGCTCCCAGCTCTACGGCGTCTTCGCCACCCTCGCGCTGGGCATGCGCGTCCTGGACGGCGAGGGCGTGGCGCTGGATGGGATGTACGCCCACGGCGGCATGTTCCGCACCGCCGGCGTGGCCCAACGCTTCCTCGCCGCCGCTCTGGACGCCCCCGTCGCCGTGGCCCGCACCGCCTCCGAGGGGGGCGCCTGGGGCATCGCCGTCCTCGCCGCCTACACCGCCCACCATGGCGCGCCCGGCACCACCCCCACCAGCCTCGGCGACTACCTCACCGGCGAGGTCTTCGCCGACGCCACATTCGACACCGCCCACCCCGACCCCGACGACGTGGCCGGCTTCCACACCTACCTCGACACCTACGAAACCGGCCTCACCACCGTCCGCGCCGCCGTGGACTCACTCTGACGGCCTCAGGGCACGGCGAGACGACGACGCAACGCCAGCTGCGTCGTCGTCGGAAAAGCGGGGAGGCTCAGAAGAAGGCGCGCACCTGAATGGCGTCAGCGAAGCGTCCGAGTGCGCCCTCCACCACGGAGAGGTAGAGGGTGACGTCCATGAGGTTCACCTCGAGGACCTCGAGCTTGCCCTCGTTCTCCACGAGGTCGATGCGGCAGTAGAGCAGGAGGTGGTCGCGGCCTGTCAGCTCGCGCACGAAGCTGTGCATCGCGGCGCGCCCGTCCTCGCCGAGGTACCGCTCCTCCATCGAGACCTCGTGCGTGAACGCACGGGAGCGGGGGCGCGAACCAGGATCTGCCTCGGTCTGGAGCACCGCCTCCTTCTCCACGGCGTGGGAGAGGAGCCCGTTGAAGTAGACCAGCGAGATCTCGCCGCGGTGGTCGATCGACTGGACGTAGCGCTGCACGAGCGCCGCGTTCCCCTTCAGGAGGATGTTCTGCGCGTGCTCGATTGCAGCGGCGCGGGAGCGCGCGTCCACGGCGGTGTACCGGCCGGTGGTGTGACGGTTGGACGATCGGGAGGACTTCACCACGAAATCGCCCAGCGCAGGCATCCGCGTGTGGATCTGGTGCTTCGAGAGGTGCCGGTCCGGCTCCAGCCAGGTGGTCTTGATGGTGGGCATCCCGCGCTGCTCGAGGTCCTGGAGGCTGTGCTTGTCCGAGGACCACCGGAGGATCTGCGCATTGTTGAGCAGCTTCGGCACCGACTCGGCCCAGTCAAAGAACTCCTCGACCCGGTCCGCAAAGTCCGTCACCGTGAGCACGATCGTGAGGCCGGCCGCCACCCAGTCCACCTCCGGGTCATCCCACACGGCGATGCGGGGGTCCACGCCCCGCTCGCGAAGCGCCTCCAGGAGGCCCTCGAAGTCTGCAGAAAGGTTCGGTAGGTCGCTGCTGGTCACCAGCGTCACTCTGGGGTTGCTCACGTCTCCAAACTACCCGACGGCGGAGTCCGCCCGGGCACGCTCCGTCGCCTCCTCCCGGGGGTTCGGGTTGTGGCGAGGAGGGCTGGTCACGTGCGGTTGGCACGTGCCCGCCCTGCATTTCCTGGCGAGC
>JAAZBW010000443.1 GCA_012513625.1 Actinomycetales bacterium
CGCTCATCGTCACCGCCGTGGTCGCCATCACCACCGGCCACGGGCTCGCGCGCCTCCTCGCCCGGCCCCGCCCCTCGCCCTTCCACGGCGAGGTGGAGGGGCGCGTACCGCGTGCTGAGCCCGTAACGGTCAACCTCGCGGTACGGCGCCCGGAGCGGGGTGTGGAGGCGGAACTCTCGATCCCTGCGGGAGAGACGGTGGCGCTCATCGGACCGAACGGCTCCGGGAAGTCCACCATCCTCGAATCGGTGGCACTCGCCCACGGTGGCAGGGCCGCCCTCCTAACCCAGGATCCCGCGCTGCTCCATCACCTGACGGCACTGGACAACGTGGCGCTCGGCCCCCGCATCCGCGGGGTCGGGCTCACCGAGGCCCGCCAGATCGCTGCCGCCGTGCTGGCGGAGGTGGGCGTGGGCGAGCTCGCCGGCCGCGGCCCCCGCGAGATGTCCGGCGGCCAGCGGGCCCGCGTGGCGCTCGCCCGCGCCCTCGCCGTGGAGCCGGGCCTCCTCCTGCTCGACGAGCCCACCGCCGCCCTCGATATCACCGTGGCCGCGGAGATCCGCGAGACCCTCGCCGGGGTGCTGCGTGGGCGGACTGCCATCCTCGTCACCCACGATGTGCTGGACCTCCACCTCGCCGCGCGGGCCGTGGTCCTCTCGGAGGGGCGGGTGGCCGAGGATGCCGGGGCGGCCACCCTGCTCAGCGCCCCCGCCACACCGTTCGCGCAGGAGTTCGTGGGCGTGAACCGCCTCGACGCCTCCCTCACCTCCCGGCCAGATGGCACCGTCCTCGAGGTGGCGGGAGAGGAAGTCACCCTGCCGGGCCTGCCGCCCGCCCCCGGGCCAGCCCACGCCTACTTCGGGGCCGTCGCACGCCTCGCATCCGAACGCGGCCAGGACGAGCACCACCTCTGGCTGCGGGGCCGGGTGCGCACCATCGCCCCGGCGCTCGGGAGCGTGAGCCTCGCGCTCGCCCTTCCGGACGGTCAGCGGTGCCGCGTGCTCGTCTCCGCGAGCGAGGCGCGCGGCACCGGCGCTGGCGATTGGGTGTGGGTGGTGGTCCCTGAGGTGCGGGTGGTACCGAGGTCAGTGGTCTCCGCCCGCGAGTTGATCGAGGATGTGCCCGATCAGCGGTCCCACCACCTCGAGTGAGTCCCGCACGCCCCCACTCGATCCAGGAGCGCACACCACGAGCGCGGGAGCATCCTCCGTCACCCCCACCAGCCCGCGGGACAGGCCCGCGAGGGGGGTGGACTCGAGTCCACGCCTACGGATCTGCTCCGCAACTCCCGTGAGTTCCGCGCGCAGAAGGGGTGCCACCGCGTCCGGTGTGACGTCTCGGGGTGAGATCCCCGTGCCGCCGGTGGTCACCACCACCGCGGAGCCGGCGGCGACGGCAACCCGGATCGCCGTACGGATCGCCTCCACCTCGTCCGGGACCACCACCGGGGGCGCGCACACCACGCCGTGGTCAGCGAGCAGGGTGACGGCGAGGGGACCGGAACGGTCCTCACGCGTGCCTGCGGACACACGGTCGGACACGGTGATAACGGTGCCGGTCACTCCGTCGGAGGGCGAAGGGTCACTCAGGGGTGCCGGGCCGCCGGCGGGGGCCGGGTTGTGGTGGGTCA
>JAAZBW010000444.1 GCA_012513625.1 Actinomycetales bacterium
ACTGGGCAATCAAGAAGCGCCTCATCGACCGGTACCAGGCGCGGCCGGGAGCGAACCTCGCCTCCCTGCGACGCCTGTTGCTCGGGTACCACGACATCACGGGCCGCACGCTGCTGGACCGCCTCGAGGGCGAGGGCCTCGTCCGGCGGCTCACCACGCCCGAGGCAGTGCTCGCGGCGCAGACAGTTCCGCCGGCCACCACCCGCGCCCACCTGCGCGGAGCGTTCGTGGCCGCCGCCCAGGCCCGGCGCCGGGACTACGCCGTGGACTGGGTCCACCTGAAGCTGGCGGACCCGGCGGCGCGCACCGTCATGCTCTATGACCCCTTTGCCACCACCGACGAGCGCGCGGAGCGCCTGATCGCCGCCGTGGAGTCGGCATGAGGCGCGCGGGTGGTGCACTCGCTGGCCTCGCCCTGCTGTTGGCCGCCTGCGGGAGCGCCGCGGAACCCGCGGAGATCCGCGTCAGCGGGAAGTTCGGCACCATCCCCGCCGTGGAGTTCTCCACGCCCATCCCGATCGAGGCCGGCGAGGCCCACGTGCTCACGGCGGGTTCGGGCCCCGTGGTGGGCGATGGCGCGCCGGTGGTCCTCACCCTGACCGCCTTCTCCGGCGACGACGGGACCCTCCTCGAGGGGGCCGGCACCACGCAGGTCCTCTTCGCCACGCAGGAGGACCTCGGCGAGACACTCCTCGACGCGGTGCTGGGCGTCCACGAGGGAACCCGCCTCCTCCTCACCCAGCCCGTGCTCGGGGGGAGTGACAGGGAGATGGTGGTGACCGTCGTCGACGTGATTCCCACGCGCGCGGTGGGGTCCACCTCAATCGGGGACGAACGGATCACGGTGCGGGACGGTGCGGACGGCGCGCCCGAGATCTCCATCCCCCACGAGACCATGCCCACCGGCTCGCTCGAGATCCTCCAGATCAGCCGGGGGGAGGGAGAGCAGGTCACCATGGGCCAGCGGGTGGTGGTGCAGTACACCGTGTGGCACTGGAGCGACGGCTCGGTTTTCGATACCACCTGGGAGACGGGCGTTCCCGCGGTCCTCGAGCTCGATTCGGCGTTCCCGGGTGTCCAGATGGGGCTGGTGGACCAACCTGTCGGCTCCCGCGTGCTGCTCGAGATCCCGCCCGTTCAGGGACTGGGCACGGACACGCTCGTCATGGTGGCGGACATCCTCGCTGCCACCGACTGAGCCCCGTTGCGGCACGGGTGTGTCATGTGCAGAACACCAGATCGGGCGCCCGCCGGCAGGTGAGTGCCGACTCCTGGCGGGACCAGGCGTCCCAAAGGGCCGACCAGTCGTAGGAATCACGGGAGGCCGCGCGATCGCGGCGGACCTGTTCCGGCGCCTCGCACCAGATTCCGAGGTCCGCGAACGCCCCCACGGGATCGGCGAGCGCGCCGCAGCCCTCCACGAGGAGGATCTCGCCCGGTTGGAGCGGCGCCACCGGCGCGCTCCTGCCCACGCGTCCGGCCGTCCAGTCCCAGGAGGGATACGCGCCTGGACGGCCCTGCACGAGGGCCTGCAGCACGCCCGAGGCCACCTCCTCGAGGCCCTCCGCGAGGCCGAACCAGCCCTGGTAGGCGTCCTCGAGGTGGAGTGTTCGGACGCCCGGGACCCGCTCGGCGATCGCGGCCGAGAGTTCGGTCTTACCCGAGCCGGAGCGGCCGTCCACCATGACCATGCGGGCACCCGAATCCCGTGCCACCGCCACCGCCTCCGCCACCGCGTCCCGGTCCCGGGTGGCGGGACCGTTCGAGGGTTGGAGGGTGCTCATGGGGAACGAGCGTACTTCGCTACGCTGGCGCCCGTGCCAGAAGGAGAAACCATGCCCGTTGCCATCCGAGTGATTCCCTGCCTTGATGTGGATGGGGGCCGCGTGGTCAAGGGTGTCCACTTCCAGAACCTGCGGGATGCCGGCGATCCGGTGGAACTTGCCGAACGCTACTCGCGCGAGGGTGCGGATGAGATCACCTTCCTCGACGTCTCCGCGTCCACGGACGGCCGGGGCACCGTGCGGGATGTGGTGGGCCGCACCGCCGAGCAGGTGTTCGTCCCCCTCACGGTGGGCGGTGGAGTGCGCAGCGTGGAGGATGTGGACCTCCTCCTGCGCGCCGGGGCGGACAAGGTCTCCGTCAACACGGCCGCGATCGCGCGTCCCGAGCTGATCGATGAGATCGCGGCCCGCTTCGGCAGCCAGGTGCTCGTGATCTCGGTGGACGCCCGCCGCGGCGGCGGCACCTCCTCCGGATACGAGGTCACCACCCACGGCGGGCGGAAGGGGACGGGCATCGACGCCGTCGCCTGGGTGCGGGAGGCGGCCGAGCGCGGTGTGGGAGAGATCCTGCTGAACTCCATGGACGCCGACGGGACCACGGGCGGGTTCGACCTCGAGATGCTGACGGACGTCCGCGCGGTGACCACCCTCCCGCTGGTCGCCTCCGGCGGCGCGGGGACTGCGGCCCACTTCGTGGAGGCGGCCCGGGCCGGCGCGAATGCCGTTCTCGCGGCGTCCGTGTTCCACTTCGGCACCGTCTCGATCGCCCAGGTGAAGGACGCCCTGCGTGAGGCCGGTTTCCCTGTCCGCTGACGCGAAGAGACGGAGTGCCGTTGTGCTTTCCGGGCCCCGTACGGGAGGCGGGTTCTGCTCCCACCGCCGCGCCGTGGGAGGATCTGCGGGTGGATCTGAAGTTTGACGAGAAGGGGCTCGTGGCGGCCGTGGTCCAGGACCACGCCTCACGCGAGGTCCTCATGGTGGGCTGGATGGACCGGGAGGCACTGCGCCGGACCCTCACAGAGGGTCGGGTCACGTTCTGGTCCCGCTCCCGCCGGGAGTACTGGCGCAAGGGAGACACCTCCGGGCACTACCAGTACGTCAAACGCGTCTCGCTCGACTGCGACGGCGACGCGCTCCTCGTGGAGGTGGACCAGGTGGGCGCCGCCTGCCACACGGGGACCCGCACCTGCTTCGAGGCCGGGGGAGACCTCGGCGCCGTGGTGGGGGAGCGCCCGTGAACCAGCAACCCGCCTGGGGCACGCTCGCCCCCGGCCTCGACGCCTTCCGCGCCCTCGCGCGCGAGCACCGGGTGATCCCCGTGGCACGCACCCTCCTCGCCGAGGACCTCACGCCCACCACCGTGTACCGCGCCCTCGGCGGCGGAACCGGCACCTTCATCCTCGAGTCCGCCGAGCACGGGCAGTGGTCCCGCTGGAGTTTCGTGGGCACCGCCGCCCGGGCCACCCTGCTCTCCTGGGACGGCACCGCCCACTGGGAGGGCGACGTCCCGGTGGGAGTCCCCCGCGAGGGCGAGGTGCTCGACGTGCTCCGCGCTGCGATCACCACGCTCAACGGCGCCCGGATCCCCGGATTCCCTCCGTTCACCGGTGGATTCGTGGGAGCGCTCGGATGGGACATCACCCGCTCCTGGGAACGGCTCCCGGAGAGCACCACAGATGACCTGCGTCATCCCCGCGTGGCCCTCGGGCTCGTCTCCGACATGGTGGCGCTCGACCACCACACCGGCACCGCGTGGTTGATCGCGAATGCCATCAACGCGGATGGCACGGACGAGGGCGTGGACGAGGCGTGGCACGACGCCCGCGCCCGGCTCGCGAGGCTCGCCGAGCGCCTCGGGAGCACCCCCCCTGCGGGAGTGCGACGCATCCTCACGGACGGGAACGGGCCGGAGCCGGTGCTCCAGACAAGCCGCGAGAGTTTCATGAACGCCGTGCTCTCAGCGAAGGAGGCGATCCGGCAGGGCGAGGTCTTTCAGGTGGTGCCCTCGCTGCGGGCGGACGTGGAATCGCACGCGGATCCGCTGGACGTCTACCGGATCCTGCGCGCCCTCAACCCGTCTCCGTACATGTA
>JAAZBW010000445.1 GCA_012513625.1 Actinomycetales bacterium
AACTGGACCACCGAATATACCGAGGTGGAGCACGGCACGGGGTTCACCGACAGCCTCGTGCAGGGTCCCCTGCGAAGTTGGAAACACCACCACAGCTTCGAGGACCTCGGGAGCACCACCCGCGTGCGGGACGAGATCAAGTTGTGCCTTCCACGCCGCGCACCCGAGTTCGCCGAGCGCAGCGTGGCCACCACCATGGCCCGCCTCACCACCTATCGACAGTCCCAGCTGCTCGCCGATCTCGAATTCGCCGCCAGCCACCCCGGCCCGCCTCTTCGCATCGCGGTGAGCGGCGCGGGAGGACTGATCGGCACCCAACTCACGGCCCTCCTCAGCACCCTCGGCCACACGGTGGTGCCGATCGTCCGCTCGGCCGAGCCTGTGACGGGCGCCGTCGCCATCGATCCGGCCCGGAACACCGTGGACGAGGCCGCCCTCGCCGGGACGGACGTGGTGATCCACCTCGCGGGCGAGCCGATCGCCGGCAGGTTCACGGAGGCGCACAAGAGGCGGATCGCAGATTCGCGCACCGGTCCCACGGCGGCGCTCGCTCGGGCGGCCGCCGCCTCGGGCAGCGTCCGCACGTTCGTCTCCGCCTCCGCGGTCGGCTACTACGGGGCCGATCCCGCGGGCACGGTGAACGAGGAGTCGGCTCCAGGAGACGACTTCCTCGCCCGGGTGTGCACCGCGTGGGAGGACGCCACAGAGCCGGCCGCAGCCGCAGGGCTGCGCGTGGCGATGGTCCGTACGGGCATTGTGCTCACCCCGGCGGGCGGCACACTCGCCACGCTGCTCCCCCTCTACCGAATCGGCGCAGGTGGCCCCGTGGCCGGCGGGACCGCGTGGCAGAGCTGGATCTCGATCGACGACGTGGTGGGGGCCTTCGCGCACGCCGCCCTCGACCACCGGGTGGCCGGGCCGGTCAACGCCGTGGCCCCCCGCCCCTCCACCTCCCGCGAGTTCGCGGACCTACTCGGGCGGATCCTGTCACGTCCATCCGCGATCCCGGTGCCGCCGGCCGGGCCGGCGGTGCTGCTCGGCCGGGAGGGCGCTCGGCTCCTCGCCAACGCCTCGCAGCAGGTCTCGGCGGATAAGCTCTGCGCCTCCGGCTACGAGTTCCGCCATCCCACGCTCGGCTCGGCCCTCCGGCACGTGTTGGGCCAGGAGGTCTAGGCCCCGCTCGAGGCCTGCTCGTTGGCGGCGATCTTCGCGCGCACGTCATCCATATCAAGCCCGCGGACGGCTTCGATCACCTTCTCCAGCTGGGGGCCCGGCAGGGCTCCCGCCTGGGAGAAGACGCCGATCCCGTCCCGGAATGCCATGAGGGTGGGGATGGACGAGATGCCCATGGCGCCCGCGAGGCGCTGCTCGACATCCGTATCCACCTTGGCGAACGTGACGTCCGCGTGCTTCTCCGAGGACTTCTCGAAGATGGGGCCGAACTGGCGGCAGGGCCCGCACCATTCTGCCCAGAAGTCCACGAGCACGATGCCGTCCTGCTCGATGGTGGAAACGAAGGTGTCCTCGGTGAGGTCAGTGGTGGCCATGTGTTCTCCTGTTCGTGGCTGTCCTCTGCTCCAACGACGATACCCGCCCGGGTATTCCGGGGCACTATCGGGGCTCCGCTGTGCGGGTCCGCGGATCCTGCCGCACACTGGAGGGCATGTTCCTCTATCGCCGCACGGGTGCGGACCTGCCATTTGGTGACCTCCTCCGCAGCCACGGCGTCTCGATGGAGGGCTATTTCTGGCGATTCACGGACCCGGAGTCGGGACGCGTCGTGATCGCCCTCGTTGGCATCAACACGCCACGGACGGGGATGCCGTGGGCCACCGTGGGGATCGCCGTCGAGCCCGAACGCGTCCTTGCCACCGCGGTGCTCCCGGACGCGGCGGCGGACGCGTCAGGGCTCGGGGTCATCGTGGGCGACCAGGTGCTCGCCGATGCGCACCGCGCGCGGATCGCGGTGGGAGACCTTTCTCTCGACGTCACGATCGAGGACCCGCGACCGTGGCCCCGCCGGCTGTTCGGCGGTTCGAGCTACTTCCAGATGGTGCCCGGACTCAACCAGTACTGGCACCCGTGGCTGCTCGGGGGGCGGGCGCGCGGGCACGTCATGATCGAGGGCTCCCGCATCGAGCTCGACGGCTGGCAGGCCTACGGAGAGAAGAACTGGGGGCGCGGCGGATTTCCCGACGCGTGGTGGTGGGGCCAGGCGCAGA
>JAAZBW010000446.1 GCA_012513625.1 Actinomycetales bacterium
GAGGCCGTAGCTCATGGCCTTCACCTTGTTACGCATGGCACTCGTGACCTCGGACGGCGTCACCCCGAACACCTGGGAGCCCACGAAGCGGTGGAGGTCCTCGCCCCCCCGGAACGCCTCGATCAGCCCCTCGTCACCCGAAAGGTGCGCCATCACACGCATCTCGATCTGGGAGTAGTCCGCGGTCAGCAGGCACTCGTGGCCCTCGGAGACCACGAACGCCTCGCGGATGCGCAGGCCCTCCTCCGTGCGGGCGGGAATGTTCTGGAGGTTCGGGTCGAACGAGGAGAGCCGTCCAGTGGCAGCGATCGTCTGCTGGAACGTGGTGTGGATCCGCCCGTCGTCCCGGATGGACTTGCGTAGCGTGTCCACGATCTGGCGTAGCTTGATCTGCTCGCGGTGCACGAGGAGGTGCTGGAGGAAGGGGTGCCCGGTCTGGGCAAACAGCTCGGAGAGCGCCTCGGCGTCCGTGGTGTAACCCGTCTTGGTCTTCCGGGTGCGCGGCATCTTCAGCTCCTCGAACAGCACCTCCTGGAGCTGCTTCGGGCTGGACAGGTTGAGTTCGCGGCCCGCCTCCCGGTAGGCCTCGGCTGCCGCAGCGTTCACGTGGGCGTCAAACTCGGCCTCCAGTCGCTCAAGCAAATCGTCGTCCATGGCGACGCCGATGGCCTCCATCCGCTGCAGGCTCACCTGGACGGGCAGCTCGAGATCGGTGAGGAGGGCGGAGGCGCCGCGCTTCTCCAGTTCCTGCTCGAGAAGCTCGGTCAGGTCGTCAATCGCGACGGCGCGCTCCCGCGCCTCCGCCTGCAGGTCCGTGAGGCCGAGGTCCAGTTCGCCCTGGCCGGAGGGGTCGCCGGACTCCACCTCCCGTCCCAGCAGGCGGGCGAGCATCTCGGGTAGCGCGTAGGTGCGTTGGCCCGGAAAGCAGAGGTAGGAGGCGAGCTCCGTATCGAATGTGACGCCCTCGAGCTCGAGGCCTGCCGCACGGAGCTGGTGCCACGCCGCCTTGGCGCCGTGCAGGGACTTCGGGGCGTCCGAGGCCAGCCACGCGGCCGCCTCCGGCTCCGGGGCCACCTCGAGGTCCGCGGACCCCGTCGTCGCCCTGTCCGCAGCGGCGATCAACGTGGCCACGCCTGCCGCGTCCGCCGCCACATCCACGGCGATCCGACCGTTCTGGCCGGCGAGCCACTCCCCCAGGTGGGGGATCACCCGGCGTTCCTCCGCCTGCGCCACCGCCGTTGCCTCTCCGTCTACGGGGATGAGGGCGAGGAGCCGGTCCCGCAGGGTGTTGAACTCGAGCGTGTCGCACAGCTGGCGCACGGCCTCCCGGGACCCGCCCTCGATGGTGAGATCGGCCGGGGTCACCGGGAGCTCCATGTCTGTGAGCAGATGGTTCAGGCGCCGGTTGCGCAGCACGTCCGGGATGTGGGCGCGCAGTGACTCGCCCTTCTTACCGCCGATCTCGTCCGCTCGTGCGATCACGTTCTCGAGGCCGTCGAACTGGTTGATCCACCTGGAGGCAAAGCCGGGGCCGACGCCCGGTACCCCGGGCAGGTTGTCCGCCGTCTCCCCCGTGAGCGCCGCGAGCTCCGGGTAGCGGTGGGGCGGCACGCCGTACTTCTCCTCGACTGCCGCGGGGGTCATCCGGTTCAGCACGGTGACACCCTGCACCGGGTAGAGGACCGTCACCTGGTCACCGACCAGCTGGAAGGTGTCCCGGTCCCCCGAGACCACGAGCACTTCCATCCCCTCACCCGCGCCCTGCGTGGAGAGGGTGGCGAGGATGTCATCCGCTTCGTAGTTCTCGCGCGAGACCTCGGTGATACCGAGCGCCTTGAGCATCTCCCGGATGAGTGGCACCTGACCCTTGAACGGCACGGGGGTCTCGTCGCGGCCGGCCTTGTACTCGGCGTACTCCGTGGTGCGGAAGGTGGTGGAGCCCTCGTCGAACGCGACTGCCACGTGCGTGGGCCGCTCGTTCTCGAGCACCCGCAGCAGCATGGACAGGAAGCCGTGGATGGCGTTCGTGGACTGGCCGGTGGCGGTGGTGAAATTTTCCACCGGCAGGGCGAAGAACGCCCGGAAGGCCATCGAGTGTCCGTCGATCAGGAGGAGTCGCGCGTCAGTGGTCACGAGTGACACCCTAGATCCCATGACCCACACAAACGAGCGGGACCATGCCGCACAGGCCACCGCCCGGCAGGGGGCCCTCGGAGAGCGGATGGGGATCGAGTTCCTCGAGCTGCTCCCTGGTTTCGCGCGGGCCCGCATGCCGGTGGAGGGCAATACCCAGCCGGTGGGCCTCCTCCACGGGGGCGCCTCCGTGGTGCTCGCCGAGACACTCGGCTCCTTCGCAGCGAGCCTCGATGCCCACCCTCTCGTGGCCGTCGGCACCGAAGTATCGGCCACCCACCACCGCGCCGTGCGTGCGGGTTACGTGACGGCCACCTGCACTCCGCTCCACGTGGGCAGATCGATGGCCACGTACCACATCGAAATCGTCGACGACGGCGGTGCGCGCACCTGCACGGCCCGCCTCACCTGTGCGCTGCGTCCGGCGCCTGCCGGAGCAGCCGGCCTGTTCGCGGACTAGTCCGCGGTGCTCACCTGCTCGACGACGGCGTCCGCCACCTCGCGCATGGTGAGGCGCCGGTCCATGGAGGTCTTCTGGATCCACCGGAACGCCTCCGGTTCGGAGAGGCCCATCCTGGACTGCAGGAGACCCTTGGCGCGGTCCACCCTCTTGCGGGTCTCGAAGCGCTCGGCCATGTCCGTGATCTCGCTCTCGAGCGAGACGATCTCATTGAAGCGGGAGATGGCGATCTCGAGCGCCGGCAGCAGGTCGGAGGGAGTGAACGGCTTGACCACATAGGCCATGGCGCCAGCCTCACTCGCGCGCTCTACGAGCTCGCGCTGGGAGTACGCGGTCAGCATGACCACGGCGCAGGCACGCTCCTCCATGATCTTCTCTGCCGCGGTGATGCCGTCCATCTCGGGCATCTTCACGTCCATGACCACCACGTCCGGCCCGAGCTCCTCCACGAGGCGCACCGCCGTCTCGCCGTCGCCCGCCTCACCGACCACCTCGTAGCCGGCCTCCGTCAGGGACTCGACGATATCGAGCCGGATCAGCGGCTCGTCCTCCGCCACCACCACGCGTCGCTTGGTGACCTCGGATTCCTTGGCAGCCATGGGCTCCGTCCCTTCCCTGTCAGTGCTCCTGGCGGGACTCGAACCCGCACACCTCTCGGCGCCGCATTTTGAGTGCGGTGTGTCTGCCAATTCCACCACAGGAGCGGCGGCGACAAGCCTACAACCGGGCGCGGTTGCAGCTCTTGCCACGCACGTGTGGGACTTCTAACGGCGCCGGTTACGGGCGGTCTCACCCATCTTGTGGATGCGAATCGAGTTGGTGGTGCCCACAACGCCCGGAGGCATACCCGCCACGATCACCACGCGTTCGCCATCGCTCGCGAGATTGTTCTCCCGCAGCCGGTACTCCACCTGGTCAACCATGTCGTCCGTGTGGGTCACCTCGGGCGCGAGGTAGGTCTGCACGCCCCACGAGAGGGCGAGGTTGCGGCGCGTGGACTCGAGCGGAGTGAATGCGAGGAGTGGGATGGGCGAGCGGAGGCGGGACATCCGCCGTGCCGTGTCTCCCGAGGTGGTGAATGTGACGAGGTATTTCACCTCGAGGGTCTCGGCGATCTCGGCCGCCGCCTTCGTGATCACGCCACCGCGGGTGTGGGGCGAGCTGATCATCGGGGCGATCCGCTCGCCGCCCTCCTCCTCGGTGGTATCAATGATGCGGTCCATGGTCTCCACGGCCTCCAGCGGCCACGCCCCCACCGAGGTCTCCCCGGAGAGCATCACGGCATCGGCACCGTCGAGGATCGCGTTCGCACAGTCGGATGCCTCCGCGCGCGTGGGCCGCGGGTTCGTGATCATGGACTCCAGCACCTGGGTTGCCACGATGACCGGCTTCGCGTAGCGGCGGGAGAGGTCGATCGCGCGCTTCTGTACGAGCGGCACCTGCTCGAGGGGCAGTTCCACACCGAGGTCACCGCGGGCCACCATGATGCCGTCGAACGAATTGATGATTTGGGCGAGGTTCTCCACCGCCTGTGGCTTCTCGATCTTGGCGATCACCGGGAGGAAGCGACCCTCCTCGGCCATGATTGCGTGCACATCGTTCACGTCGTCCGCGTTGCGGACGAACGAGAGCGCAATCGAGTCTGCGCCGAGCCGGAGCGCCCACCGGAGGTCCACCTTGTCCTTGTCCGAGAGTGCGGGAACTGAGACGGCCACACCCGGCAGGTTGATGCCCTTGTTGTTGGAGATGGGGCCCGGCACCTCCACCTGGGTGATGACCCGCGGGCCGTCCACCTCGACCACCCGGAGACCCACCTTGCCATCGTCGATGAGGAGCGGATCGCCCGGTTTGCAGTCGCCCGGGAGACCCTTGAACGTGGTGGAGGCGATCTCCTGCGTGCCCTCCACGTCCTCCGCGGTGATCGTGAAGAAGTCCCCCTCGTTGAGGACCACGGGGCCGTCCTTGAAGGTACCGAGCCGGATCTTGGGGCCCTGGAGGTCCACGAGGATTGCGACCGCGCGGCCGGACTCGCGGGAGGCCGTGCGCACGTGGTGGTAGACGGCCTCGTGGCCCTCGTGCCTGCCATGGGACGCATTGATTCGGGCCACGTCCATTCCCGCCGCCACCAGGGCGCGGATCTGTTCGAGGGATTCAGTGGCCGGACCGATCGTGCACACGATCTTCGCTCTACGCATGCGCCCATACTAGGCAGGATTCCGGGCCCGAATATGCCGGCTCAGGGCCGGAGTTGTGAAGTGTGGGCACCGAGCGGCGCCGGGAGTTCGCTGCGCCTGCCCCGTAGGTGGGCGTCCACCGCTGCGGCCGCGGCGCGGCCCTCGGCGATCGCCCACACGATGAGCGACTGGCCCCGGCCCGCATCCCCCACCACGTACACACCCGGCACCCCGGTCGAGTAGTCCTCAGCCCGCCGGATCCGGCCCCGTTCGTCCAGCTCGAGACCCAGTTGCTCGACGATGCCCTCGCGCCTGGCACCCGAGAACCCCATCGCGAGGAGCACCAGTTGCGCGGGGATCTCGCGTTCGCTCTGCGGGATGCCGACCGCGCGCCCGTCCACCTGTTCGGAATCCTGCACCACGAGCGCCCGGACGCGCCCGGCCTCACCCACGAACCGCTCCGTGACCGTCGAGAACTCCCGCCTCCCCGCCTCCTCATGGGAGGTGGAGATGCGGAAGAGGTTGGGGTAGGTGGGCCACGGCTCCGCGTCCCCGCGCCCTTCCGGGGGCCGCGAGCGGTACTGCAGCTGGGTGATGGAACGGGCACCCTGCCGCACAGCCGTGCCCACGCAGTCCGAGCCGGTGTCCCCGCCCCCGATGATGACCACGTCCTTGCCCGCGGCCGTAATCTGGTCCTCCACCTCTTCCCCCCGCGCCTGCCGGTTCCCCTGCGGAAGGTAGTCCATCGCGAGGTGGATCCCCGCAAGGTCCCGCCCCGCGATCGCGAGCTCCCGGTGGACCGGTGCCCCGGTGGCGACGACGATGGCGTCGTACCGCTCGAGGAGGTCCGCCCCGCTCGGGTGTCCCTGGGAACCGAGGTCCACGCCGGGACGGAACACCGTGCCCTCGGCACGCATCTGCCCGAGGCGCCGCTCGAGCACGGAGGTCTCCTGCTTGAACTCGGGGATCCCGTAACGCATGAGTCCGCCGATCGCGTCGTCCCGTTCGAAGACTGCCACGGTGTGGCCGGCGCGGGTCAGCTGCTGCGCGGCAGCAAGTCCCGCCGGACCGGATCCCACCACGGCCACGGTCGTGTCCGTGAGCTGGTCCGGGGGCTCCGGCCGCACGAGTCCGCGGGCGAACGCCTCCTCGATGATGTGGAGCTCCACGTTCTTGATGGTGACTGCCGGCTGGCTGATTCCGAGCACGCACGCGTCCTCGCACGGGGCGGGGCAGAGCCTCCCCGTGAACTCCGGGAAGTTGTTGGTGGCGTGGAGGCGCTCGATCGCCTCCGCCCAGGCGCCCTGTGAGACGAGCGTGTTCCAGTCCGGGATGAGGTTCCCGAGTGGGCAGCCCGTGTGGCAGAACGGCACGCCGCAGTCCATGCACCGCGAAGCCTGGCGGCGGAGCACCGGAGAGTCCGGCTCCCGGTCCGCGTAGACGTCCCGCCAGTCACGGATGCGCACCCCGATCGGGCGGCGGGGCGGGAGCTCCCGCTCCCGGTGCTCCAGGAATCCCCTGTCACCCACGCGCCACCTCCATCACTCGCCGCCACACGTCGGGGTGGTCCGCCCCGCGCCCGTCCGCCTCCGCCGCCTCGAGCACCGCGCGCACCGCCGCGTAGGCGCGCGGCACGATGCGCGTGAAGCGCTCGCCGAACCCGTCGCGGAGGAGTTCGAGTACCACATCCGACCCGGTGAGACCGACGTGCCGCTCGAGGAGCGCGACGATCGCCCGCTCGTCCTCGCCGTCGAGGCGGGTCAGCAGCAGCTCGCCCGCCGCGAGGGCCTCGCGGTTCACGCGCGCCGGGTCGAGGTCGAGCACGTAGGCCACCCCGCCGGACATGCCGGCGGCCACGTTCCGGCCCGTGGGCCCGAGGATCAGGGCCGTCCCTCCCGTCATGTACTCGCACGCGTGGTCGCCCACGCCCTCGGCCACGAGGGTGGCGCCGGAGTTGCGGACGGCGAAGCGCTCCCCCACCCGTCCGCGCAGGTGGATCTCACCGCGGGTGGCGCCGTATCCCACCACGTTTCCTGCGATCACGTCCTCCCGGACCGAGGAGTGCTCGTGGGCGGGCCGGATCGCGATCCGGCCGCCGGAGAGCCCCTTGCCCACGTAGTCGTTCGCGTCGCCCCGCAGGCGCAGGGTGACGCCGGGGGCCAGGAATGCGCCGAACGACTGGCCGGCCGAGCCGGTGAGCTCCACGTCGATCGTGTCCGGCGGCAGGCCTGCGGCGGCGTAGGCCCTCGTGACCTCGTGGGAGAGCATCGTCCCCACCGTCCGGTGCACGTTCCGCACCTCCCGCACGATCCGGACCGGCTCCCGCCGCTCGAGCGCAGGTCGCGCCTCGGCGATAAGCCCCACATCGAGCACGTCCGCGAGTCCGTGGTTCTGGTTGCGGGTGTGGTGGAGGGCCGATCCCGGTGCGGGGTCGATCCGCTCCAGGAGCGGCGCGAGATCCAGCCCGGCGGCCTTCCAGTGGGCGACGGCGCTCCGCGTGTCCAGCAGGTCCACCCGTCCCACCGCCTCCTCGATGGAGCGGAGGCCGAGGGAGGCGAGCACCTCGCGCACCTCGGCGGCGAGGTAGCGGAAGAAGTTCTCCACGTGCTCCGGCTTCCCCGTGTAGCGGGCCCGTAGCTTGGGGTTCTGCGTGGCCACTCCCACGGGGCACGTGTCCTTGTGGCAGACCCGCATCATGACGCAGCCCGCCACCACCAGTGCGGCCGTGGCGAATCCGAACTCCTCGGCGCCGAGCAGTGCGGCCACCACCACATCCCGTCCGGTCCGCAGCTGCCCGTCTGTCTGGACCACCACCCGATCGCGGAGGTTGTTGAGGACGAGGGTCTGCTGGGTCTCGGCGAGACCCAGCTCCCACGGGGCTCCCGCGTGCTTGAGCGAGGTCAACGGGGAGGCGCCCGTTCCGCCGTCGTGACCCGAGACGAGCACCACATCGGCCCGCGCCTTCGCCACCCCGGCGGCCACGGTTCCCACCCCCACCTCGGAGGCGAGCTTCACGTGGATCCTGGCGGCAGGATTCGCGTTCTTGAGGTCGTGGATGAGCTGCTTCAGGTCCTCGATCGAATAGATGTCGTGGTGTGGGGGCGGGGAGATGAGTCCCACCCCCGGGGTTGAGTGCCGGGTGCGCGCCACCCACGGGTAGACCTTGGTGCCGGGCAGTTGGCCGCCCTCCCCCGGCTTCGCGCCCTGGGCCATCTTGATCTGGATGTCGTCCGCATTCGTGAGGTAGTCCGCTGTGACCCCGAAGCGTCCGGAGGCCACCTGCTTGATGGCGCTGCGGCGCGCGGGATCGTGGAGCCTCTCCGCGTCCTCCCCGCCCTCACCGGTGTTCGATTTGGCGCCGAGCCGGTTCATGGCGATTGCGAGGGTCTCGTGCGCCTCCTCGGAAATCGAGCCGTAGCTCATGGCGCCCGTGGAGAAGCGGCGCAGGATCGCCTCGACCGGCTCCACCTCGCTGAGCGCCACGGGCTGCCGCTCCCGGAACCTGAGGAGCCCGCGCAGGGTGAGAAGCCGCTCCGACTGGTCGTCCACCCGCGCCGTGTACTGGCGGAAGACGTCCTCGCGGCCCGATCGGGTGGCGTGCTGCAGCCGGAAGATGGTTTCCGGGTCCAACAGGTGGATCTCGCCCTCGCGGCGCCACTGGTACTCGCCGCCCACGCGCAGCC
>JAAZBW010000033.1 GCA_012513625.1 Actinomycetales bacterium
GCCAGGCCGTCACATTCGTGCTGGACCGGGCCGGCATTACCGGAGACGACGGCGCATCCCACAACGGAATGTGGGACCTCGCCCTCCTCTCCACAGTGCCGGGACTACGGATCGCCGCTCCGCGTGATGAGGAGACCCTGCGGCTCGCGCTCGAGGAGGCCGTCGCGGTCGAAGACGGCCCGACCGTGGTGCGCTACCCGAAGGGCTCGGTGCCGGAGGACATTCCGACGCTGGAACGGCTCGATTCCTACGATGTGATCGGCGGCCACGAGGGCGATCGCTCCGTCCTCATCGTGGGCGTGGGGGCGATGGCGGAGGCGGCGCTGGGGGTCTCCGAGTTCCTGGACGCCCACGGCATCGGCTCCACGGTGGTGGACCCGCGGTGGGTGCTGCCCATCTCACCCGAACTGGTGGAGCTCGCGAGCGGGTACGAGCTCGTGGTGCACCTCGAGGACGGCCTCGCCTCCGGGGGCGTGGGCTCGGCTCTGCGAGACGCGTTGGCGGCCGCAGACGTGCGGGTGCCCGTGCAGACCCACGGCATCCCGCGGGAGTTCCTCGCGCACGCGAGCCGGAACGAGATCGTGGGCGAGCTGGAGTTGCGTCCGGCGGATATCGCTCGGAAGGTGGCGGGCGTGTTGTTGGCGCATCCGCCCCTCAGTGCCGCATCCGGATCACGGGCCGTTGGCCTGCGTCGCGGTCCAGGGGGAGCTGACGTGCCTGTGGACGGTGGTGGCGGCGCGGCGGCCGAGGCGTTTGACGAGGAGGCTCGGCGGCTCGTTGAATCCCTGCGCGAGGACGAGAGCTAGGTTGACGGGCGCCCGCGTGTGGTGCGCGGGCGCGGCTGGTGACGGCGGGGGCGGACCGAGCCTCCCCTGAGCCGTTCAGGCGCGTGCTGGTCCTACGTGTGTCAGCCAGGTGTGCGCCGGCGCGGCGTGAGTTGGCGCGGCGTGAGTTGGCCCGGCGCGAGTTGGCCCGGCGTGAGTTGGCCGTGGGCGAGGTGCCGCTCCTTCGTCCTGTCTCCTGCGTATCGAGTCGCGGTGCGACGAACCTCAGTCCGGGGCGCCACCTGCGGCGGTTGCGGAGTGCGGGGATCTCGGCTCGGGTAACGCGGTTGGTGGGACGCCATTCCTGGACCCGCCACGGGGTGGGGCGTGACGTGCGCGGGTCCTGTTCGCCGCCTTGGAGAGCCGCGAGTGCCCCCGTGGGAATCGTGACCCCGCAGGATCGGGCGGCGCGTTCGGCCGCCTCGGCCTCAGCGCGGGTGAGGTATTCGAACCGGGCGTGGATGGTGGTGCGCGCCGACCGTTCGGCGGTCCGTTCCTGGAGAGTGGCGAGTGTGCTCCGCCATTCCCATTGACCGGTGGTGTCCGACTTACGCAGGTGTCCGCCTCCAAGGGTCTTGATGCGGTGGCAGCGGCGGCAGAGCACGGCCATGTTGTCCAGGCTGGTGGTGCCGCCCTGGTTCCATTCCTGGACGTGGTCGAGGTCGGCGATGTGGGCTGCGGCGCCGCAGCCCGGTCGAGCGCAGACGCGGTCCCGCAACCGGGCCGCGATCCTTATGGCGAGCGGCGGCTCGTACATGGTGCGTCCCACGTCCAGTGGCACACCGGTGGCCGTGTCGGTGAGGATGCGGCGCCAGTCACCTCCGGCGGACATGAGGATGGCGATGGAGGGTGCGATCGGACCGTAGCCCTCGAGCCATGCGGCCTCAGTGCGGCCGTCGGCATGGTTCTCGGTGGAGCTCTCGGGATCGCCGGCATCGCGGGGGTCGCCAGCGCAGAAGGCGCTCCCGAGGTCGGCGCGCTCGGGGTCCGGGTCGGGGTGCTTGGACTCGGGGGCGGAGCCGGGGAGGGGGAGGTATTCCTCGCCGTAGAGGTCCTGATGGGTGCGTTCGAGTGGGGAGGGGTGGGGATTCCAACCCGGGATGGTGCGGGCCGCGACCTCGAGGGGGATGGTGAGGTTCACGGTGGTGGGCGGGATCGAGACCACGTCACCAGTGGGCAGGCCGTCGGCGCCCGCGAGGACGAGATCGGCTCCGTTGGCGAGTGCGCCGACGGCCCATGAGGTGAGGGTGTCTGCCCGAACCTGCTGGCGGTTGCGGGCATCGCCGTGCGCCCGGGCGGTGGCGGCGGCCTGTGAGAGTGCGGTGTCCACGGTGGCCGCGCAGTCTGCCGGCAGCCGGACCTTCAGGGAGGCCATGCCATCGGGGAGGACGGAGAGGCGGGTGACGTGGCGGTCCCTCCGCGCTCGCGCATGGCGCTCATCCGCCAAGTCCGGGTCGAGTTCGATCAGGAGGCCTGCAATGCGCCGCTCGATCTCCGCGATGGTCCACTCGGCCAGGTGGGGGAGGATCCGCTCCTCGACCTCCCACGCGAGGGCGTCTCCTGCCCGGCGCAGTGATTCCGCCACGGCGAGGGCCTTGCCCAGGGTGAGGTCCCCACGAGTGAACAACGCGCCGGTGGCGGAGAGGCGGCCGAACAGGTCACGGCCTGCGGCGAGCCACCGTCCCGCGGTGGGCGCCGGGACCGCGAGCGACATCCCGATCTCCTCCGGCGCGGAGTTCAGGTGACCGTAGGCGTCCTCGAAGTGAAACCGCGGGTGTGCGGCGAGGCGCACGGCGTGCAGCACCATCGCCGCCTGGGCGCTGTTGGCGAGCCGGGCCGCCTCGTTCATGGACTCCACGTACAGCCCCGGCCTGATGCCCAGCCCGGTCGTTTGCTCTCCCAGCTCGAAAACTCCGGCGAGCGAGTCTCGCGCGCCGGCCAACAGTGCGAGGGCATCGCCGTGCAGGGCCTCGCCCTCCGCGTTCCGGTGTCCCTCCAGGTCAATCACCCGGGAAGGCTCGTCTCCGGTGGGCCGCGGCGGGAACGCCCTGCCCGCCTGCGACTTCAACCAGCGCCGGCGCCCCGCTTCTGTCTCCGCACGCGAGGAGAGCGGTGCGGCCCACTCGGGCCGAGTGCCCGCCGTACCGCCCTCCGGGCGGGGGCCGGACTGCTCTTCCATCGCTGCCATGGGAACAGTCCACCAGAGCCCACTGACACGAACCCTCTCCCGAACGCCTGTTCGAGAAGAAGCCAAATGTGATCCTACTCACAGGTGAGGGCCTGGAGGATCAGACGGGTTGGAGGTCCCTGAGCGGTACGAAAGCCGGTGTGGAGCGGGTGGTCCGGACCCACCGATCGGCGCCGACGGCCGGGTTGAGGGTTGGCGAGACGGGGGGGCAGGCGCGCCGCGACCGCCAACCCGGGGGGCGGGACAGGCACGCCGCGATCGTCAACCCGTCGGGGCGGGAGAGGCGCGCCGCGGCCGGCAACTCGTCGGGCGGGACAGGCACGCCGCGACCGCCAACCCGTCGGGGCGGCGCAGCGTCGGCCCGTCATGGACGCGCGCTACGCCGCCACCTGCCTAGGGATGGAACAGCCCGCCCGTCTCCTCGGACGCGCCCGCCTCATCGAGATACCGCGTGATCCCGCCGCGATGCAGCGGCCAGCCCGCCCCTGTGATCATCCCGACGTCGATCGAGTCGCGTGCCGCCACTCCCTCGTCGATCATGCGATGGACCTCATCCGCGAGGGCAAGCTGGACCCGCCGGAGCAGGGACGCCTCGTCGTCGGGCCCGTACTGGCGTGCACCTCCCGCCACAGGGGGTGAAGACGGAACCCGGCCCCCGTCGTCGCTCCCGGGGGAAACCGTGGACGCCGACGCGGCGCCGAAGAAGCGACCCACCGACGCGTCCAGGGGCGTGGTGGCGCTCGGCGGTCCGGTGAGGAAGGACGCGCCCTCGGCCACCACGGCGTCGAGGCCGGGGGAGAGCGGGTAGCGGTCTCCCAGTCGATTGTGGAGTTCGTGGAGTACGTGATTGGCGACGGCGGGGCCCACCAACTGCAGCAGGTGCAGCGGGCCCATGGGCAGTCCAATCGGTTCGAGCGCCGAATCGACCACGGCGGGAGGCGTGCCGCGCTCCATTGAGTTGAGGGCTTCGGCGAGGAGGCGAATGAGCACGCGGTTCACCACAAAGCCGGGAGCGTCCGCCACCTCGATGGTGGTCTTGCCCACGGCCCACGCGAGCGTCCGTGCCGCCTCGAGCGCCTCGGGAGAGGTGGACGGTGTACGCACGATCTCCACGAGCGGCATGCGGGCCACCGGGTTGAAGAAGTGGATCCCCACGAGCCGCTCGGGATGCTGGAGCACCGATCCCATGGCGGTGACGGAGAGCGACGAGGTGTTCGTGGCGAGCACTGCGTCGCCCCGCAGCAGCTGCTCAACCTCACCAAACACCTGTTGCTTGACCGAGAGTTCCTCGAACACCGCCTCGATCACGAGGTCGGCGTCCGCGAGGTCCGCGAGTTCCGTAGTGGCGGTGAGGAGGCCTCCCAGCGCCTCTGCGGCCCCGCCGTCCAGACCGAGCTTCCCGATCTCTGCGGCCACGAGGGCGCGGGTGCGTTCGGCGCGCTCCGCATCCACCTCTCGCAGCACCACGGGTACCTGCAGCCTCCCGGCGAGGAGGACCGCGAGCTGGCTTGCCATCAGGCCGCCGCCGATCACTCCCACGCTGCGCACCTGGCTTGCGGCCCGCCCCGGCCGGTGCGCCCGCAGGATCGCCATCGAGTGGATCGTGTTGCGCAGCTGCGGGGTGGGAACGAGTTCGTGGAGGGCCTCGTCCTCGGCCGCAAACGCCTCGGTGCGGGATGAGGTGCGAGCCGCCGTCAGCAGCTCGAACGCCCGCCTTGGGGCGGCACGTCCGCCCCGCTCCGCCCGCTCCACGAGCGGTTCCGCCTCCGCCACGCGCTCCCAGGCCTCCTGAAGCTCGGCCTCGTCCGCACCCTCGGGCGCGTAACGGACGGGCACTGAGTCACGCGGGGGATCCGCGAGGAGAGCACCGAGTTCCTCGGCCGGCCAGGTCTCGCCGTCCGCGTCCCGGCGCGCGTGGGCCACGGCGTCCACCACGCCGAGTTCGAGGGCGTCGGCGGCACGGAGCAGACGGTTGTTCCGGAGCGGGTTCTCGAGCAGCACTGTCGTTGCGGCGGCAGGACCGATCAGGTGCGGAAGCAGGAACGAGCCGCCCCAACCGGCCACGAGTCCCAGGTGCGACTCGGGAAGTCCCAGCATACGCACATCGTCTACAGCGAGACGCGCGCGGCAGGCGAGCGCCACCTCGAGCCCGCCGCCGAGCGCCGTGCCATTCACCAGCGCCACCACGGGCACGGGTGCGTCCATGATCTCCTCCACCAGCACGTGCCCCATCCGCCCGAGCTCGCGCGCCGAGATCGAGTCCGCATGCCGGGTCACGAGATCCAGGTCCGCCCCCGCGAGGAACGTGGTGCCCACACCCGTCAGCACGACGGCGAGGTGCCCCTCCCGCTCGCACCGCACCACTGCGGCACGCACGGCCTCCGTCAGGCGACGGAGGCCTTCCGGTCCGAGCGTGGCTGGCTTGCCGTCCGGCCGTTCCATCACCACGACGACCACGGTCCCGCCCGGTACGTCCCGCACCTCGGTGCGGGGGGAGAGGGGGACATCCTCCGTGGGAAGGGAAGCAGCCTCGGTGCCGGTGGCCGGCTTCTCAGCGGAGTCCGGAGGCGGTAGTGCGGCTCCGTCGGTGCCGAGCGGGCTCGAGGTGGGGAGCACGGTGCCAACCCTGGGTGTGGGTGCCTCCTCAGCAGACGGGATGATGTGCTCGTGGTGGCGGTCGCGGGGGTCCATGGCGTCTCCAGAGATGTCTGATACCGGTGGTTTCAGACACTACCGGCCGCGTGACTCCTTCGCGAGGCGGGCCAGCGTCTCGCCCAGCGGCTCCGCCACAATCTCCACCTGCCACGGACGGGCGCCGTCACGGGTGGCAATCTGGTTGACCTCCGCAGGGCTCGGCACCGTGGATTCCCAGGCGATGCGTCGCTGAGTGGCGGGCGCCAAGAGGTTTTCCTGGGGCAACGCCTGCTCCTCGGCGAGCCCGAAGACCGCTTCCCGGACCGCCACGAGCCGTCGGGCTGCAGGAGGGTTCACCCGGGTCCACGCGCGCGGCTCGGGGAGCCCGCCGCGGGAGGGGCCGCGCCGCGGCGGGAGCTCCGCCGCGGGCAGCGAGAGTGCCCGCTCATACGCCGTCGCCCACGCCTCTGGATCGTGCTTGCGCCACTCGCGCGATGAGGGGAGCGCTTGTGGGAGCGGATCTCGCGAGGCCAGCGCCACGATCGCGCGGTCGTTCACCATCCGGCCCGGGGCAATGTCCACCCGCTGCGCGATCGCATCACGCACCGTCCACAGCTCGCGCACCACGGCGAGCCCGCGCGGCGACCGCACATCACCGATCGAGTTGGTGCGGCGCCACGGGTCAGGACGGGGCGCCGCGTCCGGGAGTTGCCGCACGTGTTCGAACTCCTGCTCCGCCCACTCGGTCTTACCGGCCTTCTCCAATTCGAGGGAGAGCAACTCCTGCAGGGTGGTCAGGTACTCCACATCGAGGGCGGCGTAGGCCCGGGCCGATTCGGGGATTGGCCGTATGGACCAGTCCGCCGCCGAGTGCTCCTTGGCGAGGCTCACCCCAATCAGTTCACCCACCATGGGGCCGAGCCCCACCCGGGTGCGGCCGAGCAGGCGGCCAGCCAGCTCCGTGTCGAAGAGACGGGGCGGTTCGAGGCCGAGCTCGCGTAGGCACGGCAGGTCCTGTGAGGCGGCGTGGAGGATCCACGGCAGCGAGTTCAGCACCTCCCGCAGTTCGTGCAGGTGGTCCACCAGCGGGATCGGGTCCACAAGGTGCGTGCCCGAACCCTCCCGGCGCAGCTGCACCAGGTAGGCACGCTGGGAATAGCGGAACCCGGCCGCACGCTCGGCGTCCACCGCCACGGGGCCGGTGCCCTCCCGCAGCCTCCGCACGGTCTCTGCAAGAGCGTCGGGGGTCTCGACTATGGGCGGCACCCCCTCTGCGGGGACATCCACGTGGACGAGGGGCTCGCCGTCGGGGCCCACCTCACTGGGCGAGGCCGCCACCCGGACTCCACCACCACTGGACGCGGGCGGTTCGTAGGGGGCTATCGCAGTCGGCGGCCCAGTACGGCGACGTTCTCGCCGACGGGCGGAAGGCCTGCCAGGGCGTTGAGCAGGCCCACCCACGCCGTCAGATGCGGCCCGAGGTCCGGTGTGTTCGGAGTCCACGAAGCTCTCACCTCCATCTCGGTTCCGTTGGATTGGAGGAGGAGACCTCCAAAGGTCTCGGACAGCACCCGCGTGATCGTGCCGGAGAGGTGGTGGTAGCCGGCACCGGAGCCCTCGAGGGCGTCCACGAGCCAGGACCAGCCGGCCTCCCCGAACATCGGATCGATCCCCATCTCCGGGTCCACCTGCGCCTTTGCCATCGCGATCACGCGGAACGTGCCGTGCCAGGCGGGCTGGGTGTCCGGATCGTGCAGCACCACAAAGCGGCCGTGCCCGAGGAGTTCGTCTGGATCGCGGGTGGGGTTCACCTCGGCATTGAGCGCGAGTGCGAACGGTGCGATCCGCGTGGGCGCAGGGATCTCCTCCAGGTGCACCTCGCGGCGGAACCGGTGGCCCCGCAGCGACTCCAGTGCCTCCAGGAATTCGGAGGGGATCTGCTCGCTCACGCTCCCAAGGCTACGTCCCGAGCTGTGCGGTGCCCGGGTGCCTCGCCGCTATGCTTCCAGCTATGCCGAACCCCGTACCCGCCCCCATCCTGCTCGGCTCGGACCTCGGGGTGTACGGCATGGCCCGCTCGTTCCATGAGTCCTACGGCGTCTCCTCTCATGCGATCGCGGGCCTTGGCCGGGGCTTCATCAACAATTCCGCGATCGTGGAGGCACACCTGCTCGGGGCCGGCGCCACGGACGTGGACCAACTTGCCGCCACGCTCTCGATTGCCGACGAGGCCCGGAAGCGGGGCGAGCAGCCCGTGCTCGTGGTGAACTCAGATTCACAGGTGCAGTTCGTGCAGACGTACCGCGCGGAGCTCGAGGCGGTGGCCACCGTGATCGTGCCGGGTGCCGCGCATTCCGAGGCGGTGGCGGACAAGGCGCTCCTTGCGGATCTCGCACCGCGGGTGGGCCTCTCCACGCCGCGCGAGGTGGAACTGGACGCCTCAGCCCCGGACGCGGGCCTCGCGTCACTCCCGGAGCTGGGTTTCCCATTCATCCTCAAACCCGCCGTCTCCTCGGAGTGGGAGCAGCTCAGCTTCGAGGGCAAGCTCAAGGTCTACGTCTGCGAGACCGTCGACGACGCCGCGGCCGTTCTCGCCGACGCCTCCTCCGCCGGGTTCACCGGGCGCCTCCTCGCCCAGGAGCTCATCCCCGGCGATGACACCGCCGGCTACGTGGTCACCATCTACATGGGGCAGGACGGCCGGCCGATCGTGCAGGCCACCGCCCGGATGCTGCTCGCCATCCACACCCCGAACCTGCTCGGCAACATGGCGATCGGCCTCGTGGACTGGTACCCGCAGTACGCGGAGCCCGTGGTGGACCTCCTCAGCGAGCTCGGATACCGCGGCTTCGCCACCGTGGACATCAAGGTGCATCCCGAGAACGGCACCGCGTACCTGCTGGACGTGAATCCGCGCCCTGGACGCTCGAACTACTTCGTGAACATCGGCGGCACCAATCCCATGAAGCACGCCCTCGAGGACGCCCTCGGCCACGAGGTTGACGCGAGGCGGACCGTGGGCAGGGGGGTCTACCGGATCGTCCCCTTCGTGCTGGCGCGCCGCTACGTGCGCGACCGCGAGCTGTTGGCAACGGCCCGCGCGGCAGCCGGTTCGAATATGGTCCACCCGCTCGACTACCGCCCGGACCGCAACCCGAAGCGGGAGTTCTTCCGCGCCGCCGCGAGCACGAACCACCTGCGGAACCTCGCGCGCGTCTACCCGAGGCCCACGGACACGAGCTTCTAGC
>JAAZBW010000447.1 GCA_012513625.1 Actinomycetales bacterium
AGTCCTCCGGCAGAGCCTTGATATCCAGGCCCACCCAGTCCACGAGCGGGAGCACCTCCGCGAGGCGGCGCGGGTAGGCGCCTGCCGTGTGGAGCGCCACCTCAAATCCCATCTCACGGACCTCCGCCATGGCGGGGCCGAGCGAGTTCTGCCGGGTGGCCTCGCCGCCCGAGAACACCACGGCGTCGAGGAGGCCGTGGCGCCGCCCGAGCAGGTCCACCACGCCCGCCCAGTCCACGATCCCCGGCAGTTCGCAGTCGATCAGGGCCGCGTTCTGGCAGTAGCCGCAGTCCCAGGGGCAGCCCTGGGTGAAGACGACGGCGGAGAGCCGGCCCGGCCAGTCAACGGTCGAGAGCGGAACGAGCCCCGCGATCTGGAGGTCCTCCGCAGCCGCCGCCGGCCCGCCAATGTGGGCCTCCGCCGTCGTCCCCACTACACGGCCTCGGGAACGGTGTGCTTGGGCACGATCGGGCCATGCGACTCGGCGGCACCCTCGGTGAAGGACACGCGCTCCGCGTACTCGCCCTTCTTGCCGATGTTGAACGACTTGACCGGGCGGAAGTAGCCCATCACGCGGGTCCAGACCTCGCACTCCACCTCACCGCGGCCAGCCGCAGCGCACTGCTCACACGTCCAGTGCTCACCGGCCAGGTAGCCGTGGTTCGGGCAGATGGAGAACGTGGGCGTGATGGTGATGTAGGGCAGGCGGAAGTTCGTGAGTGAACGCTTCACGAGCTCCTTGCAGGCGGTGGCGGAGGAGATCTTCTCCGGCATGTAGAGGTGCAACACAGTGCCGCCCGTGTACTTGGACTGCAGGACCTCCTGCATCTCGAGCGCCTCGAACGGGTCGTCCGTGTAGGCCACGGGCAGCTGTGAGGAGTTCGTGTAGTACGGATTCTCGTCCGTGCCGGCCTGGAGGATGCCGGGGAAGTGCTTGCGGTCCTCCTTGGCGAACCGGTACGTGGTGCCCTCCGCCGGAGTGGCCTCGAGGTTGTACAGGTGGCCGGTCTCCTCCTGGAACGCCACCATGCGGTCACGCACGTGATCGAGGAGCCGCACCGCGAGCTCGTGGCCGCGCGGGTCCGTGAGGTCGTACTCGTCGAGCGTGAAGTTGCGGATCATCTCGTTGACGCCGTTCACACCGATCGTGGAGAAGTGGTTGTCCAGCGTGCCGAGGTAGCGCTTTGTGTAGGGGAAGAGCCCGTCGTCGATGTGGTGCTGGATGACGGTGCGCTTCTTCTCGAGCGTGTCCATGGCGATCTCCATGAGCTCGTCCATGCGTGCGATGAGGCCGTCCCAGTTGTGGGCGTACACGTAGCCGAGGCGGGCGCAGTTGATGGTCACCACTCCCACGGAACCCGTGAGTTCGGCCGAGCCAAAGAGGCCGTTGCCGCGCTTGAGCAGCTCGCGCAGGTCCAGCTGGAGGCGGCAGCACATGGAGCGCACCATGTTGGGCGTCAGGTCCGAGTTCACGAAGTTCTGGAAGTAGGGCAGCCCGTACTTGGCGGTCATCTCGAAGAGCAGGTCCGCGAGTTCGGACTCCCACGGGAAGTCCTTCGTGATGTTGTACGTGGGGATCGGGAACGTGAACACGCGCCCGTCCGCGTCGCCCTCGGTCATGACCTCCATGTAGGCGCGGTTGATCATGTCCATCTCGGCCTGCAGGTCACCGTAGGTGAAGTCGCAGAGTTCATCGCCGATCAGGGGGACATCGTTCCGGATGTCCTCCGGGCAGACCCAGTCGAACGTGAGGTTAGTGAACGGGGTCTGCGTGCCCCAGCGGCTCGGCACGTTGAGGTTGAAGATGAGCTCCTGAATGTGCTGCTTGACCTGCCGATACGTCATCTCGTCCAGGCGCACGTACGGAGCCATGTAGGTATCGAACGAGGAGAACGCCTGAGCGCCCGCCCACTCGTTCTGCAGGGTGCCGAGGAAGTTCACGATCTGGCCCACGGCGGAGGAGAAGTGCTTGGGCGGGCCGGCCGCGATCGCGCCGGGCACGCCGTTGAAGCCCTCCTCGAGCAGGCGGCGGAGCGACCAGCCGGCGCAGTAGCCGGAGAACATGTCCAGGTCGTGGATGTGGAGGTCACCCTCGCGGTGCGCCACCTCGGCCGCGTCCGAGTACACCTGGGAGAGCCAGTAGTTGGCGATCACCTTGCCGGAGGTGTTGAGGATCATCCCGCCGAGGCTGTAGCCCTGGTTGGCGTTGGCGTTCACGCGCCAGTCGGAGCGGGAGAGGTACTCGTTGATGGTGCTGACGGCGTCCACTCTCACGTCACGTGACGCCGGGCGCTGCACGTGGTCTGGCTGGTGGGAGGTGGTCATGGTGACGCCTTTCTTGACTTCGATTTTACGCGACAACGAAGACGACGCTATGCCCCAACCCCTACATGTTGTGGTCAACACGCCCGCGTGGCGCTACATGTTGTGGTTTGTCTTTCTGTGGCACTGTTTTGTTTGGGACGAAGGTCCCATTTGGCCCGAGGAAGGTAAAGTCCCCCGACGGCGGAGCGTGGGTCGGTCCGCGTGGCGCCGCCTGCAGGGTGCTAGGGAGCCCCGTGCGGCGCTCGCCCCGTGCGGCGTGGGGCCCGTGCGGCGCTCGCCCCGTGCGGCGTGGGGCTCCCGCTCCTCACGCGCGACGGCCGTGCCGCGCCCGCTTGCGCCCCCGTGGGCGCGCGGTTCGGACTCCTCTGGAGACGGTCTGCGTCACACCCGGGTGCGACGATAGGGGAGTGTCCACAGCGCCCACGCCCGAGGAGCAGACTGACGCTGCCCGCGCTGCCCGCGCTGCCCGCGCGGCCGGCGCCGGTGCGGGCGAACGGACTGCGGGCGCCGGTGCGGGCGAACGGACTGCCGGCGCCGGTGCGGGCGAACGGACTGCCGGCGGCGGCGCGCAGGCCAGCGGAGCGCCGCCCGCACGGCGTGAGCAACCGGCCCCCTCACGCACGTCGCGCGCGCTGGACCTGATCCTTGCCGAGGGCTCGCTGGACGGCCGGCTCCTCCACGTGGAGCGCCTCGCCCCGCGCCCGGCCGAGACCGCCGAATGGCCGGAGTGGGCGGACCACGACCTCATCCGCGGCTACCGCTCCCTCGGCATCGCCCAACCGTGGCGCCACCA
>JAAZBW010000448.1 GCA_012513625.1 Actinomycetales bacterium
ATGAGGAAGGTCTCCACTCCGGCGCGGCCGGCGGGCACCTCGTCAAGGGTTGAGCGCTCGAGGTCGCCGAACTCCGTCATGGCGATCGTGCGGGGGATGGGAGTGGCGGTCATGACGAGCGAGTGGGCCATGTGAGCTCCCTGGTTGCGGAGTTGGTCCCGCTGTTCCACCCCGAACCGGTGCTGCTCGTCCACCACCACGAGGCCGAGGTCCTGGAACTGGACGTGCTCGGAGAGGAGGGCGTGGGTGCCCACCACGATCCCGGCGTCCCCCGAAGCCGCGGCCAGGAGCGCGAGGCGACGCTTCGCCGTCGGGAGGGAGGCGGTGAGGAGTTCCACCTGGGTGGACTCCGCGGCCGCCACGAGCGTGCCTCCGAGGGCGAGCTCGCCCATCATGCGGGTGATCGAGCGGTGGTGCTGGGCGGCGAGCACCTCCGTGGGGGCGAGCAGTGCGGCCTGCCCGCCCGAGTCCACCACCTGGAGCATGGCGCGCAGGGCCACCACGGTCTTGCCGCTCCCCACCTCGCCCTGCAGCAGCCGGAGCATCGGCACCTCTCCCGCAAGATCGTGGGAGAGCTCCTCACCCACGGCCTGTTGGCCGCGGGTGAGCGTGAAGGGAAGCGACTCGTCGAATGCGGCCAGCAGGCCGTCGGCGCGGCCGGCGCGGGGCACAGCCCGGAGGGCGAGGTTGGCACGGCGCCGGCGCACGAGGAGGGCCTGAAGCACAAAGGCCTCCTGGTACTTGATGGTACGCCGCGCCCACTCGGCCTCCTCCACAGATTCGGGGAGGTGGATCGCCCGGAGCGCCTCGTGGGCATCCATGTAGCCGTTCGGTCCGCGCACAGCCCGCGGGATCACCTCCGGGATATCCTCAGGACCCACGATCACCAACACCGTCTGGATAGCCTTCTCGATCCGCCAGGTGGGCAGGCGGGCGGTGGCCGGGTACAGGGGGATCGGCCGGCTCCGCCGCTCCACCGTGTCCTCCACGCCCTCCGGATCTTCCACCATCTCGTAGTCAGGGTGGGTGAGCTGGACCTTCCCGCGGTAGTGGCCCACCTTCCCGGAGAAGATTCCGAGCTCGCCGATCCGCAGCTTGCGGAGGTGGCCCTGGAGTGCACCCTCACTGTTTCCGAAGAAGGTCAGGAGCATGTCCACGGCACCGTCCGTGACGGTGGCGGTCAGGATCGCACCGCGGCGCTTCTGCATGCGGCGCACGCCCACATCGTCCACCCGGCCGAGGAAGCTGACCTCCTCGCCGTCCGGGTAGTCCCCGAGCGGCTGCAGTTCGCCGCGCTCCTGATAGCGGCGCGGCACGTGCCTCAGGAGGTCTCCCACGGTGTGGAGGCCCATTTTCCCGAGGGCGGCCGCGGTCTTGCCTCCAATCACCCGCTCGAGCGGGCGGGAGAGGATCGGCAGGGCGCTCGGGGAGGTGGGGGTGGCACTCACTGTGCCATCGCCTCCAGGGGTGCCTCCGCCTGGCCCCCCTCGATCACGTAGGCCTCCACGTCCGGCACGCGGCCGCGAACGAGCGCCACAAGTCGCTGGGCGGCCGCCGTGGCAGGCGGCCGGCCGCCGGCAAGGACCGTAAGGAGTTCGATTCGGCCCCCGGCCGTGGCCGTGCGTGCAGGGGCAGCCGCGGTGGAGGCCGCACCCGGGGTGGTGGAGGCAGCTGCGGTGGGGGCGCCACCCACGCCGGAGGCGGTATCTGCGGCGGCGGGGGAATCTGCGCGGAAGCCCGCGGCGAGGGCCTCGGCGGCGGCGAGCAGCTCTCCTGCATCCGTCCCGCACGTGACGTGCCAGGACGTGGCGAGCACCTCGTGCAGGTGCTCCACGGTCTCCTCCAGGGCATACTCTTCTGCGCGCTGGGTGAGCACCGTGGCGGCGTCATACACCGCAAGATTGGAGTGGGTTCCGGCCACGCGGACCTCCACGTCCTCCGCCACCACCCCGTCGTCCCGGCTGGCCGCCGCGGCGGCCGCTGCCGACTCGTCCGAGCAGGGAAGGACCACCACGTCCCGGGCCCCGGTATCCACCACGGCGCGGGCGATCGTGCGTGCTCCCGCCCCGAGAACGGCGACGGCGCCGGCCTCGGCAAGCGGTTCGAGGAGCCCGGGAGCGGTGGTGGCGGCCACCACGCCGATCCGGCGGCGCGGCGCATCGAGGCGCCGCACGCACACCTGGCTCATCGAGCCCTCCGCCAGTGCATCCTGGGGATGGGGCAGGTGCACGTGCACGTGCCACAGGTCCCCGGCGCCGCGGACCACCACCACCGCCTCCCCCACAGAGGAGAGGTGGCGCCGCAGGGCAGCGGCCTCACGGTGGTCCGCCCGTAGGAGATACATGACCTCGTAGCCGGGGATGCTCTCCTCGGTGGGCGCCTCCGCCGGGTCCGGGAACCACTCGTCGTGCGGCGTGGTGGGCACGCCCAGCTCGCGGGCGAGTGCCTCCACGAGCAACACGAGGCACACGGCGCCGGCGTCCACCTTGCCCGTCCCGGCAAGTGCCGGGAGCTGATCCGTGGTGGCGCTCGTGGCGGCGTACGCGGCCTCGAGCGCGGTGGCGAGAACGGAGCGGAGGCCCGTCCCGGCAGGCAGGTTCACCGTGGCTGCCGCGATCTCGCGTGCCACCGTGATGATGGTGCCCTCCACCGGCTCGGCCACCGCGGCGGTGGCGGCAGAGGCCACGGCGTCGAACGCCCGGATCATGTCATCCGGGCCCGCCTTATCGAAGCCCTCGAATGTTTGGGCGATCGACTGGAGCGACTGCGCGAGGATCACCCCGGAGTTGCCGCGGGCTCCCCAGAGCGAACCCTCCGCCACAGCGGCGGCGAGTTCCCCAAGACCCGCATCATCCGGGAGTTCCTGCGCGGCGCGGGCGCCCGCGGCGAGCGTGCGCACCACGTTCGAGCCCGTGTCCGCGTCCGGCACGGGAAAGAGGTTCAGGGCATCGAGCGACGCGCGCGCGGCAGCGAGCGCCGCGAGGGCGGAGAGGAACCACCGGCGCGCGACGGGGCCGTCCATGTACTCGATCATCCTGGCGTCGAGGCTATCCTCTTTGGAGCCTTCCGGCGTCCGTCCCCACAGCTGCCACACGCGGATCCTCGCCCCGTCCTGCGAACCCGGTTCGCTCGGGTCCACGCCCGTGGCTCTGGCATTCACCGCCGGAGCGGTTCCGCGGTGTGCGCAATCGCACGTCCTCGCGGGCTCCAGGCCGTTTGAGGCGGCCGCCGCGCGGGGGGTATCATTGGGAAGTTGATCGTGCGCGCTCGAGGCGCGCATCTCGAACCAATTCAGGAGTTCTTCAATGGCTGCCGTGTGCGATGTCTGTG
>JAAZBW010000449.1 GCA_012513625.1 Actinomycetales bacterium
CGAGCGGAGAACTACCGGAGCTTCGAGATCTCGTCCGCGAGCGCGTCGGCCTCGGGACCCACCACCACCTGGACGGTGCGCCCGTGTACCACCACGCCGAACGCGCCGGCATGCTTCAGCTCGTCCTCGCTGATGTTCTCGGCACTCTCCACGCTCACGCGCAGCCGCGTGATGCACGATCGGATGTCCGAGACATTCTCAGACCCGCCCAGCGCTGCGAGGATCTGCTCTGCGTTGCTCATCGTCCCTCCCTCAGAAGACTCTGCCTCCCACAACATCACACCCCACAGGTGCTCACCAGCCCGGAACGGTGTGATCTCGTGCGTGGCCGTGTGATGTCTGACTCAGACGGTACTCCGGGTGGGCCGACGACGCGGGGTGAGCGCCGCCGTCGTCCCCCTCAGGCGAGGCGGTCGGCGTCCCCGAGCTGGGAGCGGACCGCGGCCACGAGCGAGAGCAGGCGTGCATTGGAGGGCAGATCCTCCACGAGCACGATCCTTTCGGAGCCGTCCGCCAGCGGGATCTTCCAGTTGGGGTACTCCTGGTCGGTTCCCGGCTGGTTCTGCGCGCGCCGCTCGCCCACCGCGTCCGTGAGGGCGACGCCCAGGAGCAGCGAGGGGGTCTGCACGATGTAGCGGTGCAGGGCCTCCACGATCTCCCGCTCGGAGGCGTCCTCGCCCAACAGGCCGAAGTCTGCCATCCGTCCGATCGTGCGCTCCCGCTCCTGCCGGGCCTCCGCGCGCACCTTCTCCACGGGTTCGGTGAGGAGGCCGAGCCGGTGCCGCAGGTCCACATGCTCACCCGCGAGGTAGCCCGCCGACGGCGGCAGATCGTGCGTGGTCACGGTGGCGAGCACCAGCTCGCGGTAGTCCGAGGGGGCGAGGGGGTAACCGCCATGGTCCTTCTCAAACCAGAACACGGAGGTGCCGAGAACGCCGCGGGACGTGAGGTACTCACGCACCCAGGGCTCCACGGTGCCGAGGTCCTCGCCAATCAGGACGGCGCCGGCGCGGTGGGCCTCGAGCAGGAGGACACCCACCATCGCCTCATGGTCGTAGCGCACGTAGGTGCCGTGGTCGGCAGTCTTGCCCTTGGGGATCCACCAGAGGCGGAACAGGCCGATGATGTGGTCCACCCGCAGCGCACCCGCGTGCCGCAGCACGGTGGCACACATGGCACGCAGCGGCTCGTAGGCCGTACGGGCGAGCGCGTCCGGGCGCCAGGGCGGCTGGGACCAGTTCTGGCCCTGCTGGTTGTACATGTCCGGCGGGGCGCCCACCTCGATACCGAGGGCGAACACTTCCGGGCTGGACCAGATGTCCGAGCCCTCCGAGTGCACACCTACGGCGAGGTCCTGCATGACGCCGATCCCCATGCCGGAATCGAGGGCGGCCCGTTGGGCGGCACCCAGCTGCTCGTCCACGATCCACTGCAGCCAGGCGTGGTACTCGATCCGGTCCGCGAGCTCGCGGCGCTGGCGGGCCACAAACGGGGAGGTGGCGTTCGAGAACTCAGGCGGGAGGTCCTCGCCCTGGTACTTCTCCTGCAGTGCGCACCAGAGGGCGAAGTCCTCGAGCCCCTTGCCCTCACGCGCCCGGAAGCGCTCGAACGCGCGGGCGCGGGAGC
>JAAZBW010000450.1 GCA_012513625.1 Actinomycetales bacterium
CAGGTGGAGTCCCCGGTGGTGCCCCAGCCGCCCTCGATCCTGCACCGCACGTTCCTCCCGAGCGGGGACGTGGAAGGTGGCCCGCTGCTCCACCGCACCCTCGCGGGTCGGTCCGCGGACGGCTCACTGATCGCGATCGGCACGGTACGCGTGGCGGATGAGGGAGATCGCCGCATGGCCGCCGTCCGCGCCATCATCGCGCCCTCGTGGAGAGGCCGCGGCATCGGCCGCGCGCTGCTCTCCTGGCAGGATGCCACGGCGCTCCTCGTCCTCGTGGGTGCGCCAGGGGAGCCGGGTGTGATCGGTGTTCCGATCGCCGCCTCCATGGTGGACCGCCGCCGGCTCTACACGGCGGCAGGCTTCTCCGCCGCCACCCGCCTCGAGGTGGTGCGCCGCCACCTGGGCGACAGCCCGCTCGAAGGCCGCACCAGCCGCGTCCACGGGGAGGCAGCGCCGGGCTGGTGTGCGCGCCCACTCGAGTCCGGAGACACGGACGCGGTCCTCGAACTGCTTCGGGACCTGCCGGACCCCCATGCCTTCCTGATGCACGCGCTCACCCACGCCGAGCTTCTCGCTCTCGTGGAACCCGGGCTCTCCCGGGTGGTACTCGAGGGTGACACGGTCCGTGGCTACGTGCTGGTGGTCCCCCTGGCGAGCCGCCCAGGTGCCGACTCGGCCGTGATCCTCGCGATCAGTCTCCCGGGAGCCGCTCCCGAGGTGCGCGACGGCGTACTCGCAGACACGTCCCGCACGCTGTGGTCGGCCGGGTACCGCGAGGTCATGCTTGCGCTCACCCCGGCCCGTGCGCGGGAGTGGGCCCGTTCCCTCACCGCACAGTCGTTCCAGGGCATCGCGTCCGACCCCCTCTACACGATCGAGTTGCACTGATGGCCGCGGGCGAAACTCCGCCCGGACCGTTTGGTCTGTTCGGCCTCCGCCGTGCGTCCGGCCTACTCGAACCCTCTGCGCCCGAAACCGAACGCCTCGCGCCCCTCGCACTCCGGGCCGCACCTCCCGCCCAGGTTCGGACGCCCACCTCCGGCGTTCCATGGCGAAGGCTGACGGCCGAGGACCTCTCCCTCATCCTCACGCTGGTCCACCAGTGCGAGGACGTGGACCGCACCCCCTACCGGACCACCCTCGCGGAGTTGGGTGAGTTGTTCGATCCGGCGCGCCCGTTTGCGGGCTACGGCGGATTTGCCGACGACGGGTCCCTCGTTGCGTTCGGGTTCGTGCGGGTCACGGTGGGCGCGGGTGACGTCATCCAGGCCGTGTGCTCGGGTTCGGTCCACCCCGAGTGGCGTTCGCGGAACATCGGCTCCCAGATCGTGGACTGGCAGTTGGACACCGCTCGCCACCTCCTTGTGGAATCCGGGCTCCAAGGCCCTGCCCAGATTGTCCACATCACGGATGAGGCGCTCGCCTCCATGTCCGAGATCCTCAGCCGCAACGGTTTCACCGAACGCCGCTCGTTCATCCAGATGCGGCGTGACCTCTCCGAACCCGTGGCGGAGGCGGAAATCTCCGGGCTCCTGTCCATCGAACCGTGGTCTCCTTCCTGGTCAGACGCGGTGCGCCGGGCGCAGAACCAGGCGCTATCGGACACGGAATTCGGCAGCAGGTTCGGACCGGAGGAGTGGGAGAAGGAGATCGCCGAGCTCGTACCCGAGTGGTCGTTCGTGGCCGTGGACCGGTCCTCGGACCGGGCCCGGGTGGCCGGCTATGTGGTGGGTGCTCGCTACGAGGACGACTGGCCGATGCTCGGATGGCGTGAGGGCTACATCGACTCGTTCGGCGTGATGGCCGAGTGGCGCCGCCGCGGGCTCGCCCGGGGGCTCCTCGGCGCCGCCATGCGGGCGTTCCGGAACTCCGGCATGGACTATGCGGGAATCGATGTGGACACGGACGTGGACGAGACTGACGGCCAGCTCTACGCGATGCTCGGCTTCGAGCCCACCTACCGTAGCGTCATCTGGGCCATCGACCTCTGACGGCGCTGGACGGGCTGCCTGACCGTGTCGGGCGCGCTGCCCGAGCACATCGAACCGCCCCGCGGCGCCGCGTTCCGCTTCAGCCAATCGCGGTGACGGGCATCGGTAGCGGCGTTCCGGAGCCGTCCCGCCGCTGGTCCGCCTCGGGCAGTGGGACCTCCTGACCGGCCGATCCCACGGCGCGCGGGAGCGGTCCCACCCATGCGAGCTGCAGCAGGTCCTCCCCGCGTAGGAACCGGTGCGAGCGCACCCCGCCGGTGGCCCGTCCCTTCCCCGGGTAAATCGCAAACCGGGTGACCTTCGCCGAGCCGGCTACCGTTCCCGGCAGGGCACCCTCCTGGCCCGTCACCGTCACCACCAGGGCGTCGTCCACCCCGCCCTCCGGAACAACCGAGAGCGCCACCACGTGCGTTCCGGGCGCGAGCTTGATCCCCGCCATTCCGCCGCCGGTCCGGCCCTGCGGCCGCACCACCGAGGCAGGGAAGTGGAGCAGCTGCGAGTCCGAGGCCACCAGTACCACGCGGTCCTCCTCGGAGGCGGTCGCCGCCACCCCCACCACGTGGTCGCCGTCCTCGAGTCGGACAACCTCGAAGCTTTCCCCCTTCTGCGGAAAGTCCTCGGCGCGGAAGCGCTTGACCTTTCCCGCCGCGGTAGCGATGACGAGAACGGGCGAGCCCTCCGACATCGGCACGAGCCCCACCACGTCCTCGCCGGAGGCGAGGTCGATCATCTCGGAGACGGGACTTCCGCCGGAGAGTCCCGGCGCACCCTCCACGGGCGCGAGAGCGGGGATGTCGAGAACGGGAATCCGGATCACGCGGCCGGCGGTGGTGAGCGCCCCCACCTCCCCATGGGTGCTCGCACCGACGGCGGAGCGGAGCACGTCGTGTGCCCGTCGCGGGCCGCTGCGGTCCACTGCCGTCTCTCCGTCGATGCGGGCAAGCAGGTCCGTGCCGGACAGGAGCACGCGGCTCGGGCCGTCGGGCACCTCGAGCGGCACCGCAGCTGCGGCACCACGCGCAGACCCTGCCGCACGTCCGGCGGGGGTTGCCGCCGTGGCCGCCGCTCCGGAGTCTTCGAGCAGGATCGTGCGCCGCGGTGTGGCGAGGCGCGCCGAGACCTCGGCAAGCTCTTCGGATACCACGGTGCGCAGGCGCTCGTCCGAGCCGAGGATGGCGGAAAGCTCCTCGATCTCCCGGGCGAGCTGGTCCCGCTCGGCCTCGAGTTCGAGGCGCGAGAACCTCGTGAGGCGGCGCAGGCGCAGCTGCAGGATGTGCTCCGCCTGGATCTCGGTCAGGTCGAACACGCCCATGAGGCGCGTGCGTGCCTGGCCGGAGTCGTCGGAGGTGCGGATCACCTGGATGACCTCGTCGATGTCGAGGACGGCCACGAGGAGTCCCTCCACCAGGTGGAGGCGGTCCTCGCGCGAGCGGAGACGGTGGGCGGTGCGGCGCCGCACCACCTCGATCCGGAAGTCCGTGTACACCCGCAGCAGCTCGCGCAGCCCGAGGGTGCGTGGCTGCCCGTCCACGAGGGCCACGTTGTTGATGCCGAACGAGTCCTCGAGCGGAGTGAAGCGGTAGAGCTTCTCCAGCACCGCCTCCGGGTTGAACGAGTTCTTCACCTCGATCACGAGGCGGAGTCCGCGTTCCCGGTCGGAGAGGTCGGTGACCGCCGTGATGCCCTCCACCTTCTTGGACTGCACCGCCTCCTTGATCTTGTCGATCACCTTTTCGGGGCCGATCAGGTAGGGCAGCTCCGTGATCACGATCGCACGCCGGCGCGCGGTGATCGACTCGATGCGTGCCTTGGCGCGGGTGCGGAAGATGCCGCGGCCCGTGGCGTAGGCATCCCGGATGCCGTCGAGGCCCACGATCTTGCCGCCGCTGGGCAGGTCCGGGCCGGGGACGAACCGGATCAGCTCCTCGAGCGTGGCCTCCGGGTTCGCGATCAGGTGCCGCGCGGCCGCCACCACCTCACCCAGGTTGTGCGGCGGCATCTTGGTGGCCATTCCCACCGCGATGCCCTCCGCACCATTGACAAGCAGGTTCGGGTAGGCCGCCGGCAACACTGAGGGCTGCAGGAACTGCGCATCGTAGTTGGGGACAAAGTCCACCACGTCCTCATCGAGCGAGCCCACCAGGTCGAGGGCGGCCACGGAGAGGCGCGCTTCTGTGTAGCGGGAGGCGGCAGGGCCGTCATCGAGCGAACCGAAGTTGCCATGACCGTCCACGAGGGGGAGCCGCATGGTCCACGGCTGGGCCATGCGCACCATCGCGTCATAGATGGCCGTGTCCCCGTGGGGGTGGAGCTTACCCATCACCTCGCCGACCACGCGGGCGGACTTCACGTGGCCCCTGGTGGGTGCGAGGCCCATCTGGTTCATCTGGTAGAGGATGCGCCGTTGGACGGGCTTCAGCCCATCGCGAGCGTCCGGGAGTGCGCGCGCATGGATCACGGAGTACGCGTATTCGAGGAACGAGCCCTCCATCTCCTCGATCACGTCCGTATCGACGATGTGCTCGTGCACCTGCTCCTTGGAGGGACTCATACACCGAATTATCGCAACCACGCCGCGGAAAGCCCGCATCGCCACAGTTACGCTGGTGACATGGCACCGACGCCGTACGTTCCGCAACCTCCGCAGGGGGTGCGCTCCGGGGGTTCGAAGGGCGACTACCCCGCCCACTGGGAGGCGGACGTCATCTCCCGGGACGGCCAGATGTTCCACATCCGGCCCATCCGCCCCTCGGACGCCGCCGCCCTCCAGGACCTCCACCTCTCGCAGTCCGAGAGTTCGCGCGTCTACCGCTTCTTCGCGCCACGCGGCGAGCTGACCGAGAAGGAGCTCGACCAGTTCACCCGGGTGGACCACGCAGAACGGGTGGCCCTCGTGGTGACCGACTCCGCAGAGGAGGAGGAGGTGCTCGCGTTCGGCACGTACGACTCCTCCGGCCCCGGCACGGCGGAGGTGGCCTTCTACGTGGCGGACTCTGCGCACGGCCGCGGGCTCGGCTCCATCCTGCTCGACCACCTCGCCGCCGCCGCGTGGGAGCGCGGCCTCCACCGCTTCGAGGCGGATGTGCTGCCCACCAACTCCCGCATGCTCGCGGTGTTCCGGGACGCCGGCTACACCCTCACCTCCCGGCTCCTCGACGGCGTGATCACCGTCTCCCTCGACCTCCTGCCCACCGCGGAATCGAGGCGCGTGCTCGCCGCCCGCGAGCAGCACTCCGAGTCCCTCTCGATGGCCGGGGTGCTCAACCCCGCCGCTGTGGTCACCGTGGGATCCAGCCCCGCCCTGCCGCGGGGGTTGCCCGCGTGGGACGGCTCCCCCTTCTCGGTGCCCACGCTCGCCCTCATCGACGACGACGCCGCTTCCCTTTCCGGCCACCTCACCTCGCTCGGACTTGCCGGTGCGTGGGCTGCCGTGGTGCTCACCCGGGTGGGGGAGCCTGGCCACTGGTTCCGCGCCCTGCTGCGGTCGGCCCGGGACTCGGACCTGCGCCTCGTGGGCCCGTCGTCGTTCGGGATACTCACGGCGGACGGGACGAACCTGACGCGTGAACCCGCCCTGCGGGGTGGCGGTGTGGTCAGTGTGCTCACGCACCGCCGCCGGTCCGCCACCGAGATCACCGATCGGCTCGTGGCCGCCGGCGTGCCCGTGCGCACGTTCCTCGCGGCGGGTAACCGGCTCGACGTCTCGGGCAACGACGCCATGCAGTGGTGGCTCTCCGATCCGGGCACGCGCGTGGCGGCGATCTCCCTCGACTCCATTGGGAACCCGCGTAAGTTTGCCCGGATCTCGCGGGCTCTCGCCCTCACGATGCCGGTGGTGTGCCACATCGGATCCACCACCGGGCAGTCGGCGCCTCCCGGACACCCGGTGCGCACGAGCGCGCTTCCGCGCGCGGTGCTCTCGGGGATGCTGCGGCAGTCGGGAGTGATCGAGGCGGGAAGCCGCGCGGACCTGGTGGACCTCGCCTGTCTCGCCGTGGGGGGACGGCCCGCCGCCGTGCGGCTGCTGGCCACCACACCCTCGGGCGAAGAGGCGGCCGCGAGGGCCCTCGCCGGTGTTGCGGTGGAGCCACACCGTGCGGCCGAGGGCGGCTCCGGCGGAGGCACCCCCGTGGTGCCGGCGCTCACGATCGTGGTGGACCAACCCCTCGCCGGGGAGGTGCGCGAGGGGAGCGCTGCCGAGGTGGCGAGGGCAGCCGAGGGGGCGGTGATCGCCGTGATGCGACATCCGGCGCCCGTGCGGATCGAGGGGAGCTCCGCCGTCGTGACCGACGACCTGGACCGCGCCGTGCGCCTCGCCACCCTCCTGCTGGCGCCGCCCGCCGCGGACTCGCCCCCGGCGGGAGGGGACGTGGACCTTGCGGCGGCCCGGCGCGCACTCGCGCACGCGGAGCCCGGCGCCCTTACGGAGGAGGCCACCGCGAACCTGCTGGCCGCCTACCACCTCACGGCCCGGCAGCAGCCGGGCGGCGACGGCTGGGAGGAGGTCCTGGTGGAGGGAACGGAAGACCCCCTCTACGGCCCCGTGATCTCGCTGCACCACGGGGGCGACGCGAAGATGCTCGGCGATGTGGCCTACCGGATCGCACCCCTCACGGAGCGCGACGTGGCAGAACTACTTGCCGAGCCGCGCTCCGCGGTGCAACTCACCGGACGCGACCTCGGCCCCCTCCGGGATGTGACGGGACGGCTCGCGCGGCTCAAGGACGACCTGCCGGAGGTCTCCCATGTCCTCGCCCGGGTGCTCGTGGGAGAGTCGTCCACCCTCATCGTTCGCGTGGAGGTACGCCTCGCCGGCGGCGGACGGCTGGACACCCGGGGACGCGCCATGGCCGGTGGCGAGTTCGGCTGGGGCATGGGACCGGCGGAATAGTGGAACAATGAGGGCCGTGTCCTCCCTCCGCACCAGCCTGCACCGTGACCTCCAGCGCGGTGGCTTCTATCCCGAACTCGTCTCCCGCGTCCTCGAAGTGGCGATCGGCGGCCAGGAGGTTGTCTCCTACCTGGTCCATCCGGAGACGAGCTTCGACTCCCGCGAGATCTACCGCCACCTGACCGCACTCGTGCTCACTCCCACACGCCTCGTGGGCGTCCACGTGGACGACGATCCGGAGCGGCCCTCGCGCGCACTCGCCACCACCGAGGCAGTGGCGCTCTCCCGGATCAAGTCCGTGGTGCTCTCCCACGGCGTCTCCGATCCGGCGCGCTCGGATGCATCCGTGGTGGACGAACTCACGATTGCCGTCAACTGGGGCGCCGTCTCGCGCGTGGACCTCGAGCCTGCCTCCTGCCCGGACCCGAACTGCGAGGCGGACCACGGCTACACCGGCGCGGTGACGGGTGAGGACCTCGTGATACGGGTATCCGCACCCGCGGACGGACAGGTGCGACTCGATCAGGCGCTCGCCTTTGCGCGCGCTCTCTCGGCAGGAGTGGCCCGGAGCAGCGAGCAGTGACGCTCCCAAGCGAGTTTGTGGCGCCCGAGCCGGGCGGCCTGGCCGCAATCCTCGCCGCCGCCATGATGGCCGCCGGCCTCGAGCCGGCCGAGGGAGGCTTCGCCGCCGAGGCCGACGGCCTCACCTTCCCCTCCGCGCGCCGGGTGTGCGTGGTGCTCGTGGACGGCCTCGGCTGGACCCAACTGCAGGAGCGCTCCGGGCACTTCCCATTCCTCCGCGCCCGGGGGGCGAGGGCCGTGACCACTGTGGCACCCTCCACCACCGCCGCTGCGGTGTCCTCCTTCGGCACGGGCCGGAGCCCCGGCGAGACCGGCATGCTCGGCTACACCGTCCGCTCCCCGGAGGGGGAGTTGCTGAACCTCATCCGATGGTCCGATGGCCCGGAGGCCATGAGGGCGTGGCAGGCGCTGCCCACGCTCGCGGAGCGGCTTGCACGTCCGGAGCGGTTCGCGGTCCTCGCCCCGGGGCGGTTCGCCGGGTCCGGCCTCACCGTGGCTGCCCTTCGTGGAGCCCGTGAGTTGGCAGCCGAGGGATTGGACGAGCGCGTGGATGGAGCTGTGGCCGAACTCCGCAGCGGCCGGGCCGATCTCGCCTACGTGTACTGGGGTGAGGTGGACCACGTGGGACACGATCTCGGATGGGGCTCCTACGAGTGGGGAGAGGAGGCGAGTAGGACCGATTCCGAACTCTCGCGCCTCGCACGTGAACTCCCGAAGGGCACCCTTCTGGTGGTCACCTCCGACCACGGCATGGTGGACGTGGCCCGCCGCACGGATGTGGCCACCACGCCGGTGCTCGCCGCCGAGGTGGACCTCGTGGCGGGTGAGCCGCGCGCCTCACACCTGTTCACCTGCAACCCGGCAGGCGTGGCCGCACGCTGGCGGGACTTCTTCGGAGAACGCGCCTGGGTGGTCAGCCGCGAGGAGGCACTGCCCCTCTTCGGTGCCGTCTCGGATCGCTTCCGTCCCGTGATCGGCGACGTGGTGGTGTTCATGCGAGGCCGGGACGTGGCGGTGGACTCCCGCACGCAGACGGCAGGCTCGATCGCCCTCAGAGGCGTGCACGGTTCCCTGACGCCGGATGAGATGAGGATCCCCCTCGCCGTCGAGGTGGTGTGATGGGGGCGCTCGTCTTCTTCACCGGCACGATGGACTCCGGGAAGTCCACGCTCGCGCTGCAAACGGACTACAACCACTCCTCGCGCGGCCGACGCGGCCTCATCTTCACACGTTTCGATCGCGCTGGGAGTGACCGGCTCTCATCCCGGCTCGGCCTCTCCGTGCCCGCGATCGAGGTGACCGAGGCCACCGACTTCTGGGAGGTGGTGACCGGCCGGCGGATCAGGGGCGAACGCGTGGACTACCTCGTGTGCGACGAGGCACAGTTCTTTTCGGTTTCCCAGGTGGACCAACTCGCCCGGCTCGTCGACGAGGTGGGCATCGATGTGTTCGCCTTCGGGATCATGACCGACTTCCTCACCCGGCTCTTCCCCGGCTCTGCGCGACTGGTGGAGGTTGCCGACCGCGTAGAGCGGCTCCAGGTGGAGGCACTGTGCTGGTGCGGGCGCCGCGCCACCCACAACGCTCGCACACGTGATGGGAGCATGGTGCATGAGGGCGACCAGGTGGTGGTGGGGGACACCGATGCCGGGCGCGGGGTGGTGGCCTACGAGGTGCTCTGCCGTCGCCACCATGTGCGCGGGGAGACTGCACGCACTGCGCGGGCTGCCGAGCTCTCCCAGCCGACGCTCGCGGACTCGCTCGACTTCTAGTCGCCCTTCGAGCCGAACACGATCTCGTCCCAACTGGGCACCGATCGTCGTGTGCGCCGGGACCGGGCGGGACGGGTCGGTGCCTCCTCGGCCTCATCCGGCCCGCCCTCGCCGGACGCATCCGCGGGACTGGGGGCGCTGGCAGCGGAACGGCGTGCCGCGAGCGAGACCACCTCGGCGTCGCCGGCTGGCTCGACTCGGGGTAGCGCTCCGCCCTCGGCTTCCTCGAGAGTGTCCAGCAGGTCCGGGTCGTCCCCGAACTCGACCGG
>JAAZBW010000034.1 GCA_012513625.1 Actinomycetales bacterium
GCGCTGCGTGGCCGATGAGAAGGGGTGCCCCGTTGGTGGAACGGGGCACCCCGGAGCCGCCTAAGGGAATCGAACCCTTGACCTATTCATTACGAGTGAATCGCTCTGCCGTCTGAGCTAAGGCGGCGTGACCTCCCGGCGAGTGTACAAGGCGCGCGCGCGAGGTTCCAAACCCCGCAGGGAACAGCCCGCCGAGCCCACCGTCAGCCCACGGTGTCAGGGCTCAGCAGGTGGTGCCGGCTGCGGGAATGGTTCCGGTGAGCAGGAACTCGTCCACGTGGCGCGTGATGCAGCTGTTCATGCCGTAGGAGGTGTGACCGTCGCCGTCGAGCGTGAGGAGGTGGCCGTTCTCCAGCTGCTCCGCGAGGGAGACCGACCACTCGTACGGGGTGGCGGGGTCCCTCGTGGTGCCGACCACGAGGATCGGGCTGCTTCCCGAGGCGCTGATCTGCTCCCTGACCCGGGAGGACTGGTAGGGCCAGTTCGAGCAGGTGACCTCGGAATACGCCATCGCGTCCCCGAACGTGGGGTAGTCCACGTTCATCTGCTCGGCCGCGGCACGCCAGTCCTCGAGGGTTCCCTCCACCGGGTAGTCCAAGCAGTTCACAGCCATGATCACCTCGGAGCCGTTCCCGTCGAACGTGCCGTCCGGGTTCCGAGAGTTCCCTGTGTCTGCGAGGGCCAGGAGCGCCGTGCCGGTGCCGCGGTTGACGGCCTCGTCGAGTGCCGTATTGAGGGCACTCCAGTAGAGGGTGGTGTACATCGCGGTGATCACGCCCGTCAGGGCGAGGCTGGAGGTGAGGGGCCGGTTCGCATCCGAGGTGGGTAGCGACGTGGCGAACGCCACGTCGAAGAGTTGGGAGATCTTCGCGAGCCCCTCGTCCACGCTGCCCTGGTGGAAGCAGCTCGAGCCCGCGAGGCAGTCCTCCATGAACGCGGTGATGGCACGGTCGAAACCCTGGGCCTGCCCGAGCGCGAGCTCGGCGAGGGAGAGTGCCGGATCCACGGCGGCATCGAACACGAAGGAGCCCACCCGCTCGGTGAACAGGTCCGCGTACACGGCGCCGAGGAAGGTGCCGTAGGAAAATCCGACGTAGTCGAGTTGCTCGGTCTGGGAAACCACGGCGCGGAGGATATCCAGATCGCGTGCCACCGAATCGGTGTCTACGAATTCAAGGAGTGGACCGGTGTTGTCCACGCAGTCCTGGGCGAAGCCCCGGAACTCCTCCACGTAGGCCTGGAGGCCCTCATCCGTGGAGATGTCCGCATCCTTTGTGAGCCAGGCGTCCAATTCGGGGTCAGTCACACAGTCGATGGCGGAGGAGGTTTCCACTCCGCGAGGGTCAAAGCCCGCAACGTTGTAGGTGTCCGTCACGCCCGTGAAGAGGAAGGGTGCATATTCGGCCATCTCGGTGCCCGAGCCGCCCGGACCGCCCGGGTTCAGGAGGAGCGTGGGGGCCCCCGGGCCCGCCGTCTGGTTGCGGTTCACCGCGATCGTGATGGTCTCACCATTCGGGTCCGCATAGTTCATCGGCACCAGAACCTCGGCGCACTCAAGGTTGCCGCTCCCTGTGCACGATTCCCACGTGGGCTCCTGCGAATAGAAGGCCGCGAGCGCGGGATCGGTTCCCTCCGTGGCGTCGAAGTCGTTTCCCGGCGCACTCGGGTCGAGGCCCGGGGTGCTCGTCCCGGCGCTCGGTGCAGCCGTTCCGGAGGAGGAGGGGCGAGGCTGGCGGACTTTGGGTTCCGTGCACCCTGCGAGGACCAGGAGGGAGGCGAGCACGGTGGCAGCAGCAGCGCGGGATCGGTTCACACGTGAAGGCTAACCGCCACGTCCAGTGTTTACGGCTTCGGCTCCGCCGTTGCCCGCCACGAACCCCTCGGTGGGTCGTGCCAGGAAGTGGGCGAGGACGTCGAGCGGACACGATCCGATCGACGCCGGACCCGCCCCTTTTCGGTGCCCCGCTCGGCTTTCGTACCCCGCACCTTTTCGCCCCGCACCGCTGTAGTGCCCCTGCGCGGCTTTCGTGCCCCGCACCGCTGCGGTGCCCCTGCGCGGCTTTCGTGCCCCGCCACTCGCTATTGGGTGGCTTGTTAGGGGCGCTACACCTAACAAGCCACCCAATGATGGTGAGCGCGCTGGGCGGCGGGCTATTCCTGATGGTGGAGCGCGCCAAGGGGAGAACCGTGCGTCAGGCGGAGAGGACCGCCGCCCGTCCGTGAACTTGCGGCACATAGTGGACGGCGCGGATCGGTGGGTTCCTATCCCTGGGGGCGGAGGGCCACCAGCATCGCCTCCACGGCGAGCAGGGGCGCCACGTTTCCCTCCAGCCGCTGCCGCGCCTGCCCGATCGCGTCCATCCGTCGCAGCGTCTGTTCGGACGTGGATTCCGCCCCCACGGCGGACACCTCGGAACGCAGGTCGTCGTTCACGAGGTCCACGGTCGCTCCCAGTTGCACGGCCACCACGTCTCGGTAGAAGGACAGCAGGTCGGTCATGGCACGGTCGAGTGCATCGCGCTGGACGCGCGTGGCCCGCTTCTTCTGGTTCTCCTCCAGCTGCCGGATCTGGGCCCGCAGGGCCGGAGGGATGGCCTCTCCCTCCGTGAGCCCGAGCCCACGCAGCAGCTCGGCCCGCTCCTCATCGTCCCGCTCCGACCGCGCGGAGCTGGCCTCGGCGGTGGCGCGCTCCACGAGGTTCGCCGCCTCCAGCACCGCATCCCCCACGCCCCGGATGCGGCTCGGCAGCAGCAGCAGGTGCCGCCGCCGCTCCTGGGCCTCCGGGTTGGTGGCAAGCCGCCGTGCTATTCCCACATGAGACTGCGCCGCCCGCGCCGCCTGGAGCGCCACCTCTGGTGCCACTCCATCCCGTCGCACCAGCAGGTCTGCCACTGCCTGCGGGTCGGGCACCCGCAACCCCACGTGCCGGCAGCGGGAGCGGATGGTCACGA
>JAAZBW010000451.1 GCA_012513625.1 Actinomycetales bacterium
GAAGGCTCGGGGGCATCCTCTTCCGGCTCGGCCGCCTCCCCTGGCGACTCCGCACTCTCCCCCTCCGCTCGCGGTGGAGATCCGGCGGTGCCGGGTTTGCCGGCGGTTCGGGTGCCGCGGGTGGCGGGTGGGTTGCCGCGGGTGACGGTGACGATGCGGGAGTCGGATTTGCGGGAGTTGGCGGAGCAGGCGGGGCTGTTGCCGGGTGGGGTGGAGATTCCGGCGGGTGAGTTGCGCCGGATCCTGTGTGATGCGGGGATCGTGCCGGTGGTGCTCGGCTCCAAGTCCGAGGTCCTCGATGTGGGGATGGAGCAGCGGTTGGTGACTCCGGCGATGCGGCGGGCGCTGACGCTGCGGGACGGCGGCTGTGTGTTCCCGGGCTGTGATGTGCCGCCGGAGCGTTGCGAGGCGCACCATGTGGTGCCGTGGTGGATGAATGGCCCCACCGCGTTGCACAATCTGGTGTTGTTGTGTCCGCATCATCACGGGGTGGTGGAGCCGCCGCGGTTCTTCACCGCGCCGGCTGGGTCGCGGTGGCAGATCCGGATGGGCGAGAGCGGGAAACCTGAGCTCATCCCACCCAGGGCCCTGGAACGCTCCGGCCCCGGCGCCGCGACACCGAGACCCACCAAGGTCGCAGGCCCGAAACCGCGCCGCGACCTCGATCCACCCGCCGATCCCGATCCAGCGCGTGATCCGGACCCGCCCGGCATCTCGGATCCACCGCCGGTGCTGGAACTGATCGACACCCCGCTGTGGGACGACGACCCGAGCACAGGCACGCCACGAAACGGTGATCCACCTCCGGACGCGTCGCGGGATGGTGATGCACCTCCGGGCGCGGCGCGGGATGGTGAGCCGCCGCCCGAACCCTGGCCCTTTCCTCGCACGTTCGAGGACCCGGGCCCACCTCCACCCTGGGCGGGGATCGCCTGACCTCCGCGGGACGGAACTGTTCCGCGGGGGCGGGTGGCGGTCGCGAAGGCGTGGCGGGGCTGGCGGGAGCGGCGGCCACAGGCCGACGCGGATGGTAGCCAAGCGACTGTCGCGCGCCCCCGCGCACGGAACGCAACCCCCGCCGTCAGGTATGCGAGTGGCGGGTGACGGTCGCAGAGGAGTGGTCGGACTGGCCGGAGGCTGGTGCGCCCGCGCCATGGACGTGCCCGTGGCGCGAGCGAGAGGCGAGAGGCGAGAGTCTTTCGCGCCCTAGAGCTGCGCGAGGATCTCGTTGAACGCCGCCGAGGGCCGCATGACGGCCTCTGCCTTCACGGGATCCGGGCGGAAGTAGCCGCCGAGCTCGACCGGCTCACCCTGCACCTCGATCAGTTCCCGAGCGATCGCCTCCACCTGCTCTGCGAACGCGGCCGCCACCGGCGCGAATGCGGCGGCGAGTTCGGCGTCCTCCTGCTGTGAGGCGAGGGCGTCCGCCCAGTACGCCGCGAGGTAGAGGTGTGAACCGCGGTTGTCGATCTCGCGGACCCGACGGCTCGGGGAGCGATTCTCCGAGAGGAGCCGCTCGGTGGCCAGATCGAGGGTGTCCGCGAGGATCGCGGCACGCGAGTTTCCGTTACCGGCTTCCTGGCGGAAGGACTCCGCGAGGGCCATGAACTCGCCGAGCGAGTCCCAACGTAGGTGGTTCTCCTTCACGAGCTGCTGCACGTGCTTGGGGGCGGAGCCGCCCGCACCGGTCTCGAACAGGCCACCACCGTTGATGAGGGGGACGATCGACAGCATCTTCGCGCTGGTGCCGACTTCGAGGATCGGGAACAGGTCGGTGTTGTAGTCGCGCAGGACGTTGCCGGTGACCGAGATGGTGTCGAGTCCCTGTCGGATGCGCTCGACCGAGAACTTCGTCGCCTCGGCCGGCGCCATGACGTGGATCTCGAGCCCCTCGGTGTCGTGATCTTCGAGGTACCGGGCGACCTTCTTGATCAGTTCGGCGTCGTGGGCGCGCTGTTCGTCGAGCCAGAAGACCGCCGGCGCCCCGGAGGCGCGAGCGCGGGTGACGGCGAGCTTGA
>JAAZBW010000452.1 GCA_012513625.1 Actinomycetales bacterium
GCGGAATCGGACATGGTGTGGGATTTCATCGCGGGCCTGTGCGTGATGATCCAGAAGGTGTGCGTCAACGTGGTGCACATCATCGGCGACATTTTCGATCGCGGAAACGGCCCCCACAAGATCATGGAGGAGCTGATCGATTTCGGGAATGTGGACGTCCAGTGGGGCAATCACGATGCCCTCTGGATGGGCGCCGCCGCCGGCAACCAGGTCTCTATGTGCTGCGTCCTCCGCGTAGGAATTAGCTACAACACGTTCGACACCCTCGAACACGGCTATGGCCTCAACCTGCGGGCGCTCTCCATGTTCGCGCAGGATGTCTACGGCGATGACCCGTGTGAGCGGTTCCGGCCGAAGACCCTGTACGAGAACATCTACGACGAGGTGGAACCGGATCTGGCCGCCCGCATGCACAAGGCCGTGGCCATCCTCCAGTTCAAGCTGGAGAGCCAGATGCTGGACCGGAACCCCGAATGGGGGATCCCGGAGCGCAACGTGCTGCACCGCACCGATTTCCGGCGGATGGTCTTCACGGAAGACGGCCAGGAGCACCCACTGCTGGACACCAACTTCCCGACGATCGATCCGGATGACCCCTCGCGACTGACCCCCGCGGAGGAGGAGCTGCTCCGTTCCATCGACGGCTCCTTCCGGCAGAGCGAGACGCTGCGCCGGCACGTGGACTTCCTGTACGCGAACGGCGGCACCTACCTCCGCTCCAACGGCAACCTGCTCTACCACGGCTGCGTGCCGCTCACCGAGGATGGCGAATTTGACGGCATCACGGTGGACGGCACGTTCTACGCGGGCAGGGACCTGTTCGACTACGTGGAGCGGCAGATGATCAACGCCTACTACGACCGCGACGACTCCGAGGACCACCGCAGGGCCGTGGACTTCATGTGGTACCTGTGGGTGGGCGCCCTTTCGCCGCTGTTCGGCAAGAGCAAGATGGCCACGTTCGAGAACTACTTCGTGGCGGACAAGGCCGTCCGCAAGGAGGTCTACAACCACTACTACTCGCTCTACGAGGACCCCGCGATCTGCGACAAGATCCTCACCGAGTTCGATGTCCCCACCGAGACCGGCCACATCTTCAACGGCCACGTGCCCGTCAAGATCAAGGACGGCGAGACGCCGCTCAAGGCGGGCGGCAAGCTCTACGTGATCGACGGCGGGATCTCGAAGGCCTACCAGCCGAAGACGGGAATTGCCGGCTACACGCTGATCTTCAACTCCCACCACCTCGCCCTCGCCGAGCACACCACGTTCAGCGAGATCGAGAACGACATGGGCAGCTACACGCCGAAGATCACCGTCACCGAGGAGATGCCGCGCCGGATCCTGATGCGGGACACGGACGCGGGAGCCGTACTCCAGGAGCGCATCGCGGACCTCCAGCAGCTACGGGACGCCTACCGCAAGGGCCTCCTCAAGGAGGAGCGCGTGTAGGGGTCGCACGTGAGCCGGCCCCGCGTCGGCGATTGCCGACGGCGGGGGTCACCTTGGGTGCACCGGGTGTGGTTCGCCCGGGGTTGAGTCTCTGGCCATGCGCCACAATGGATAGATGAAGATTCCCGCACGTGGCGTGCTCCGGCGCACCACCCTTCTGGAACTGGGGCCGGACGGGATCCTCATCGAGGAGACCGACCAGTTGCCGTGGTCCGAGGTGGAGCAGGTGGGGATGTTCGAGAATGAGTTCGGAACCGGGCTCGGGTTCCGGCTCATCGACGCGCTCGCGTGGTTGGACGAGCACCCGCCGCGGCGGTACTCGCGGGTGAACTCGGCATTCTCCACGAGGGCGCCGGCCGGTCAGCTCTCCGACCTGTTCGGGCTGCGGAAGGCGGAGTCGATCCCGCCCATGGAGGAATCGGCCCGGCTCGGCTGGGCCCGGCGCATCACCGGCGGCTGGGACCTCACGATCGGAGCCTCTGAACTGCCTGAGCCGCCCGCCGAGATCGCGCGGAAGATCGCCGAGTTCCGCGACTCCCTCGCCTGACGGCCACCCCCCACACAAACTCGCCGACTGTGTGGCCAAAATGCGTCCCGTAATCGTCGACTGTGTGGTTAAGGCCGGCGCGCCAGCCTTAACCACACAGTCGACGGTGGTTTTCCAGAATCTTAACCACACAGTCGGCGGGCGCTCTCTCGTCGACTGTGTGGCGAAAGTACTGGGCCACACAGTCGATGGTGGTTTTCCGGGATTTTAACCACACAGTCGGCGGGGGTTGTGGTGGGGGTTGTGCGGGATTTTAACCACACAGTCGGCGGGGTGGGAGTCGGCGAGGGGGTGGGGAAGACAGGGCTTGCTAGGGGAACGGGGTCAGTCGCACCTCGCCCGCGGCGTTCCGGGTCCAGGTGGCGTAGGCGCGGCCGCCACGCACGGCGACCGGGCGGAACACGCCGTTCCTGCCCGGCACCACGTCCGTCTCGTGTGCGGCAGCGAGGGTTGCGGTGCGATCGGCGTAGCCGAGGATCAGCTCGTCGAAGGCGGGGAGCAGCAGGTGGCGCTCGGCCTCCTCCCGGTGTGCCTCAACCAGCGCGGGTACCTCGGGATCGCGCCAGTAGGTGACGCCCGCATTTTCCACCTCTTCCAGCGCACGCCCCTCCGCGGCAGCGCGCAGCGCGCGCCGGCACTGCGTGATCGGTAGGCCCGTCCAGCGGGCGAAATCGCGCTCGGTGACAGGCCCGTGGGACCGCCCATACTGCGTCGCCCACGCCGTGAGCGCCTCCTCCGCGGACTCTGACGGCGCCGCGCCCACGAGCGATTCGTACCGCACGAACAGCTGCTCGCCCGCACGCGCAGGGTGTGGGGGCCCCTGCACCAGCACGCCGCTCACGGAGAGCGCGTAGATCAGGTGGTAGGCCACGCCCGCCCGCTCCGTACCGAGGTGCGCCCAAGCCGAGGTGAGGTGGGCGCGGGAGGTGGGGCCGTCGTCGTCGATCAACGCGAGCGCGACCGAAGCGGCACGCGAGAGGAGGTCCTCGGTGATGCC
>JAAZBW010000453.1 GCA_012513625.1 Actinomycetales bacterium
GGTCCGCCGCCGTCGTGAATGCGCGCATCGCCGAGCAGGCGATTGGCAACGCCGCGAAGTTGCTGGACCAGGTCCACGGCGCGAACGAGGCCCTCGAGGATGCGGGGCCGAAGATTTCGGAGGCGCTCGAGTCGATCACGATGGACGTGCGGGATGCGAACCGCCTCGCGTCCTCGGACCAGAACGTGGTGGCCGCGCGTGACGCGGCGCAACTCGCGATCGCGTCCGGGATGGAGGCCCAGAAGGGCGGGGACCCGCTGGCGGCTCTCCAGCAGCTCGGCGTGGCGGAGGCGCGGCTGGACAGGGTGCTGGAGAAGTACCGCGAGCACGCGGAGGTCACCAGCCGGAACCAGCGGCTCTACGATCAGCAGATCCAGGGCGTCCGCCACCTCGTGCAGCGCGCGGACTCACTCGTGACCGCCAACCGCGGTGCCATGGACACCCGTCCCCGCACGCTCGCATCGGAGGCAGCCCGCTATCTCGCGGACGCGGAGGGCCTGCGCCGCTCCGATCCGGAGAAGGCGCTTGCGGCGCTCGGCCAGGCGGGAGTCCTCGCGAATGAGGCGATCCGGGTCGCGGAACAGCAGCGCAACGATTTCTCGTGGAAGAACACCTCGCGCCGCGGCGGCGGAATCGATGTGGGCTCGCTGATCCTCGGCGGAATCCTGGGTGAGATCTTCGATGACGACGACGACTGGCGTCGGCGGGGTGGTCGAGGCGGCGGTTCCGGCGGTCTCTGGGGTAGCGGCGGCAGCCGGGGTGGCGGCTCCTGGGGCGGCCCCCGTCCGGGTGGGTCACGTGGCTCATTCGGCGGCGGCTTCGGCGGGGGCGGCGGCAGCCGGGGTGGGGGCGGCGGCCGATTCTAGAGCGGGCGCGGCCGGAATACCGCGCACCAATTCGTCTGAACTGATGCACAATGATTTGCAGGTAAACCCGAAAGGAACATCATGGCCGAGAAGCAGTCGATTCTGGGACGCATTGCCCAGCTGACCCGTGCGAACATCAACGCCCTCCTCGATCGCGCCGAGGACCCGCAGAAGATGCTGGACCAGCTGGTGCGCGATTACACCTCGTCGATTGCTGAGGCCGAGGAGGCCGTGGCCGTCACCATCGGTAACCTCCGCCTCGCGGAGCGGGACTACAACGAGGACGTTGCCGAGGGGAAGGACTGGGGCAACAAGGCGCAGGCCGCCCTCGGGCAGGCCAAGCGCCTCGAGGAGCAGGGCAAGGGCAGCGACGCCGAGCGGTTCCAGAACCTCGCCCGCATCGCCGTGACCAAGCAGATCTCCGCCGAGAAGGAGGCGAAGGCTGCCGAGCCGATGCTGAACGCGCAGAACGAGGTGGTGGACAAGCTCAAGGATGGCCTCGTCCAGATGCGCTCGCAGCTGGACAACCTGAAGAACAAGCGCGATGAGCTCGTGGCCCGCGCCAAGTCCGCTCAGGCCCAGGGCACCGTCCAGGCGGCCATCAGCTCCATCAACGTGCTGGACCCCACCACGGAGATCTCCCGCTACGAGGACCAGGTCCGCCGCGAGGAGGCCCGCGTGCAGGGTCAGGCCGAGATCGCCGCCACCTCGCTCGAGGCCCAGTTCGATGAGCTGCGGGACTTCGGCATGGAGGCCGAGGTGGAGGCCCGCATGCTCGAGCTCTCCGGCGGCGGCGCGCCGGCGCAGATCGAGGGCGGCGAGGGCGACTCCGAGGAGGAGGGCCAGGACCAGGAGCAGAAGCACGAGGAGTGGTGAACTGCTGAGTACTGGGTGCTCACCTGCTGAGCGCTGACGCGGGGGCCCGCCGGATCTTCCGGTAGGGCCCCCGTTCCTTTTCCGGCGGCCTCCGCCGGGCTGGTCTGCCCATTCCCGCGCCCCAGTGGCCGTAGGGTTGCACCGTGAGCGCAACATACGTCCTCGTGGACGGGGAGAACATTGATGCCACGCTCGGGATGAGCGTGCTCGGCAGGCGACCCAATCCCGAGGAGCGTCCCCGGTGGGACCGCATCCTCTCCTACGCCTCGGAGCGCAGCGGCGGTGACGCCCGCGGGTTGTTCTTCCTCAATGCGTCCTCCGGCCAAATGCCGATGGGATTTGTGCAGGCACTCCTCGCCATGGGCTACCGGCCCATCCCCCTCGCCTCGGATGGGGACGAGAAGGTGGTGGACGTCGGCATCCA
>JAAZBW010000454.1 GCA_012513625.1 Actinomycetales bacterium
AGGAGAAGTTCGCGCTCACCACGGCGATCCTGCACCTGCGGCGGCGGCGGCCGGAGGCCTTCGTGGGAGAGACGGCCGGCTACCGTCCCCTCGCCGCCTCCACCGGCCACGTGGTGGCATTCGCCCGCGGTGACGATCCTGCGGCGTGCACGGTGGCCGTCCGCCTTTGGCGCTCGTTCGCGGCCGCGGGCGGGGTCGGTGACCACCGGGTCCTCCTCCCGGAGGGCTCGTGGAGGGACATCCGCTCGGGCACCGTGTTCCAGGGTGGCGAGGTGTTGCTCTCCGGACTCCTCGCCGATGCGCCGGTGGCAGTCTTGGAGCGCGAGGACGGTGGATCATGAGCGTGCTCGTGAGGGTGTGGGTGCCGGGCGGCCTCCCGGTGGAGCTCGTGACCGACTCGGCACGCGAGCCCATGGCCCGCGATTCCGTTGACCCGGACTACGTGGAGCTCCGCGTGCCCTCCGGCACCGACTATCGCATAGCGGTGGGCGGACGCGACCCGTACCCGGACCCCCGCAGCGCATGGCAGCCCGAGGGGGTCCACGGACCCTCCCGTGCCTTCGACGTCTCGGCGCACCGGTGGTCCGACTCCGGCTGGCAGGGGGTCTCCGCGCTCGGGGCGCCGCAGTACGAACTCCACATCGGCACCTTCACTCCGGAGGGCACGCTGGACGCCGCGATCGAGCGGCTCGACCACCTCGCCGCCCTCGGCATCGAGATGCTGGAGCTCATGCCCGTGCACGCCTCCCCCGGGGAACGTGGGTGGAGCTACGACGGGGTGGGCCTGTACGCCGTGGAGCACGCCTACGGCGGCCCGGAGGCGCTCCAGCGCTTCGTGGACGCCGCTCACGCCCGGGGCCTCGGCGTCTGCCTCGATGTGGTGCACAACCACCTCGGCCCCTCCGGCAACTACCTCTCCCAGTTCGGCCCCTACTTCACCGACCGCCACATGACGCCGTGGGGAGAGGGACTCGACTTCGACGGGCCCGGCTCCCGCCCGGTGCGCGATTTCGTGGTGGACCACGTGCTGCGCTGGTTCCGCGACTTCCACATTGACGCCCTCCGGCTCGATGCTGTCCACGAGATCCAGGACGACTCCGAGTACCACATCCTCGCCGAGCTCGCCGACCGCACGGCGGAGCTCGCGGAGGAGCTCGGCCGCCCGCTCTCGCTGATCGCCGAGTCCGATCTCAACGATGTCCGCATGATCACCCCCACCGCAGAGGGGGGGCTCGGCATGAACGCCCAGTGGGCCGACGACGTCCACCACGCCTTCCACGCCTACCTCACCGGCGAGTCGTTCGGCTACTACGGCGACTTCGCCCAACCGGGAGTGCTCACCCACGTGTTGGAGCGCGTGTTCCTTCACGAGGGAGGACTCTCCACCTTCCGGGGGAAGGGCTGGGGGGCACCCGTGCCGGAGGGCACGGACCGTCGCCGGTTCGTGGTGTTCACCCAGAACCACGACCAGGTGGGCAACCGAGCCCTGGGCGACCGCCCAGAGTCCCGCCTCGAGCCCGGGACCGTGGCCGCCGGCACCGCCCTGCTGCTGCTTGCGCCCTTCACACCGATGCTGTTCCAGGGTCAGGAGTGGGGCACCTCTTCACCGTTCCTGTTCTTCACCGACCACGGCCCGGACATCGCGCCCTACATTGCAGAGGGCCGCCGCGCCGAGTTCGCCGGCCATGGTTGGGACAGGATCTACGGCGAGGAGCCCGAGGTGCCGGACCCGCAGGCCGAGTCCACCTTCCTCGCCTCGAAGCTGCCGTGGGAGGAGCTCCGGTCCGCGGAGGCCCGCCGCATGCTCGCCTGGTACCGCGACCTCCTCGCGCTGCGGAAGGACGTGTTCGGCGACGGCGCCACCCACCAGTCCGTCACGTGCACAGAGAGCGAGGGCTGGGTGAGGTTCGAGCGCGGCCCCGTTACTGTGGTGGCGGCGCCCTTCGAGCAGTCAGCGCGCGTGCCGCTCGCAGGATCGCCTGGTACCGGCGCCGCCGCCACCGACTCCGGTCAGGGTCGCCATGCCGCCACCCACACCAGCCCGGACCATGGCGAAGTGGTGCTCGAGTGGGGCGGCGTCGTCGTCGAGGACGGGAAGGCGGTCCTTCCCCCGCACTCGGTGGCGGTACTCCGGCGCTGACTCCCGGCCGGTCCCCGACCGCTCCGGGGCCCCGGGGCCCCGCTGCGTCTCTAGTGCTCCGACCCGGGGACCCCGCCGCGTCCCTAGTGCTCCCTGTGCGCCCAGAGGTCGCGAAGCAGGGCGATCTCGGCCATGTGGTGGATCCCCTCCCGGCTGATGTGGAGCACGAGGCCGATCATTGGTGTGTCGAACCACGGGCCCTCCGCGGGTCCAACCGCTTTCCCGAGAGCTTCGGGCGTGAGCCCGCGGACGCCCGCCATCCAGTCGGCGTACGTCTCGTCCAACTGTGCGAGCGCCCCTTCGGCGGTGGGCGCGAATTTCCACGTCTGATAGTCCGCGGGTGGCGCACCGAAATGGCTCTCGGCACGCGGCCCGAATACCCCCACGATGAGGTGGGCCATCCGCCAGGCGATGGTGGTGACGGGCGGAGGTGCAGGCTCAGCGTGGGTGAAGTCCATCAGCCAGCCGCTGCCCAGCCGCATCGTCGCGGTGGAGGGTGCGGCAGCATCGTGCGGGCGTACGCTCCAGGACCCGGGCGTCGGCTCCCAGAAGTACTCATCATCGATGAGGCCGTCAAGGCGTGGGCGAGCCTGTGTGCGCCAGTGCCAGTCGAGTTGCTCGTGGATCTCGTGGACCAGGTCGAACGCCATCCCTGATCCTCCCACTGCGGCCACACTCCCGCGCAATGGGTGCACACCGTGCCGCGCTGGGAACGCGCTCGCCGTGCCGCCCTGTGAGCTAGAAGCTCGTGTCCGTGGGCCTCGGGTAGACGCGCGCGAGGTTCCGCAGGTGGTTCGTGCTCGCGGCGGCGCGGAAGAACTCCCGCTTCGGGTTGCGGTCCGGGCGGTAGTCGAGCGGGTGGAC
>JAAZBW010000035.1 GCA_012513625.1 Actinomycetales bacterium
ACGGTGGTGATGACCCTCCTGCAGTACAACCCCGAGTTCCGGGACGTGGTGATCCGGGGAATCGCCGATGCGGTGCCGGGCATCCTCAACGTGGACGGCGCCGGAGGGTTGATCGAACCCGAGGCCCTCATGCTCGAGACCGCAATCAACCCCACCACATTGATCGCCGCCGGCATCGCCATCTGGACCGCGAAGGCCATGATGACCTCGTTGCGCCGCTCCATGCGCGCGGTGGCCGGGATCTCGCTCCTCAAGGAGAACTTCTTCTTCCAGCTCCTTCGCGACGTCGGAGGGTTCGTGGTCCTCGGCCTCACCGTGATCGCCACCTCGATCCTTGTGGTCGCCTCGCAACAGTTCGGCTCCGAGGTGCTCGACCTGATCGGAATCGAGGGCACGGCCTCGCGGTGGCTGCTCCGTGCCTCCGCCTACGTGATCACGTTCGCGATGGACTTCCTGCTGTTCCTGTTCCTCTTCCGCTTCCTCGCGGGGATCCGGGCGCCGCGCCGGGACCGCCTGGTCGGCGCGGGCTTCGGGGCCCTGCTCTCGAGTGTGCTCCGCGTGGCGGGGACCGCGGTGATCGGCATCCCGGACAACCCGATCATGGCCACCGGAACAGCGCTCGTCACGATCCTCCTGCTGGTCAACCTGATGGTGCGGATGACCCTCATGGTGACCGCCGTGATGGTGAACCCCCCCGCGCCCGTGATCCCGCAGGCGCCGGACGAGATCCACTTCAAGACCACCCCCAACTATGTGACGGTGTCCGTCCCGTCCACGCTGCACTGGGACCACGAGCCGGCGCGCGGCACCCTGATCCCGGATCCCACCCTCAATCCCGAGTACACCCCGGAACCGGAGCGCAGCCCCAAGTGGGGCGGCGTGGTCGGTAGGATGAAGCGCCGTCGCATCGCGCGCCTCGAGCGCAGCCTCGAGGACGCGCGCGACGCGTACTATTCCTGACGAAAGGGCCCGGATGTACGCCATCGTGCCTGCGGGTGGGGTGGGCAGCCGGCTCTGGCCCCTCTCTCGCCGCACCTCACCCAAGTTCCTCCTCGATCTCGAGGGCCACGGCCGCACCATGCTGCAGACAACGCTGGACCGGCTGGCAGGCGTCTCCGACGGGATCGTGGTGGTGACGGGGGAGTCCCATGCGGCCGCCGTCACCGCCCAGTTGGACGGGGTGCGCGCCGAAGTGGTGGCCGAGCCCAGCCCACGCGACTCAATGGCGGCCATCGGACTCGCCGCCGCGATCCTTCACGAGCGGCACGGCGACGTGGTTGTGGGCTCGTTCGCGGCCGACCACGCGATCGCGCACCCTGCGGCGTTCCATGCGGCGGCCCGCACCGCCGAACGGATCGCGGCCGAGGGCTACGTGGTGACGATCGGCATCGCACCCACAGCGCCCTCCTCCGCCTACGGGTACATCGAGGCGGGAGCGCCGCTCGCCGCACCCCTCGAGGGCCGTGCCGTGGAGCGCTTTGAAGAGAAGCCCGAGCCCTCCACCGCTGCCGCCTACCTGGCGAGCGGACGATACCTCTGGAACGCCGGGATGTTCGTGGTGCGCACCTCCGTCCTGCTGGACGTCCTTGCCGAGCTCCACCCGGAACTGCACGCCGGCCTCCTCGCGATCGCACAGGCGTGGGACACGGACGCACGGGAGGAGAGTCTCGCCCAGCACTGGGGGACCCTGCCACGGATGGTGATCGACCGTGCGGTCGCGGAGCCCGTGGCCGCACGCGGGGGAGTGGCCGTGGTTCCTGCCGAGATGGGGTGGAGCGATATCGGGGACTTCGAGGCACTCGCGGAGCTGGAGCCGCGGCCTGCCCGCCTCGCGGTGGACGCGCCCGGCACCTACGCACGGGCCACCCGGCCGGTGGTGGTGGTGGGGGTGCCCGGCGCCGTCGTCGTCGAGACGGAGGACGCGATCCTCGTGACCACGCGCGAGAGGGCACAGGACGTGCGGCTCGCCGTCGACGCCCTCGATGGAGATCTGGAGGGCCTGAGATGAGCCCCACCACCGCCGAATACGTCCGCGACCTCACGGGCGATCTCGTGGCCGCCCTCGTGGAGCTCCGGCGCGAACTGCACCGCCATCCGGAGCTCGGTTTCGGTGAGCACCGCAGCACGGCCCGCGTGGCGGCCTTCCTGGAGGCGGCCGGGATCGAGACCCGCCTCCTCAGCCCCACCGGCCTCGTGGCGGAGATCGGGCCGCAAGGAGAAGGGCGCGTGCTCCTGCGCGCCGACCTCGATGCGTTACCCCTGCAGGAGCGCAGCCGCGAGCCGTTCTCCTCGGAGGTTCCCGGCATCTCCCACGCCTGCGGGCACGACGTGCACACGGCGATCGCCGCCGGGGCCGCGCGCGTGCTGAAGGAACTTCACGACGACGGACTGCTCACCCGCGGCGTACGGGTACTGTTCCAGCCCGCGGAGGAGGTCCAGCCCGGCGGCGCCCGCCACGTGATGGACCAGGGGGTCCTCGACGGCGTGGCGCGCGCGTTCTCGCTCCACTGCGATCCTCGACTCGACGTGGGGAGGGTGGGCCTCAAGGAGGGCGCAATCACCGCGTCCTCGGACACCCTGCGGGTGACCCTCTCCTCGCTCGGGGGCCACACCTCGCGTCCGCACCTCACGGGGGACATCGTGTTTGCGCTCGGCCAGGTGATCACCCAGACGGGAGCCGTGCTGAACCGGCGCCTCGATCCGCGCCACGGTACCTCCATCACATGGGGCGCCGTCCACGCCGGTAACGCCGCGAACGTGATACCGGAGGAGGGCGTGGTGTACGGCACACTGCGCTGCCTCGACTCCGCCGTGTGGGAGATCGCGGGACCGCTCGCCGCGCAGGCGATCACCCAGATCGTGGCGCCGTACGAGGTGGACTGCGATGTGGAGCACGTGGTGGGCCTGCCCCCGGTGGTCAATGGCGAGGATGAGACGGTGATCCTGCGAGAGGCGGCCCGTGCGGCCCTCGGGTTGGAGGCGGCGGTGCCCACCGAGCAGTCGCTGGGAGGGGAGGACTTCGCATGGTTCCTCACCCGCGTTCCGGGCGCGATGGCCCGACTCGGCACCCGGGAACCGGGTGGGGTTACCTACGACCTGCACCGCGGGGACGCCCGGTTCTCCGAGGCGGCCATCCCGGTGGGGGTTCGATTCCTGGCGATGGCGGCCCTGGCCGGCTGACGTGGACAGTTCCGCCCGTTCTGTGAGACGACGGTGAGGTTCGCCACGCCGCCGGGGCATGGGAACGTAACTGTTTGGTTACCGTTGGTTTCCCGTGCACTACGGGTGCTGGTGCGGCGCTACTGTGGGAGTGTCCCTGCGGGTCGCCCATCCACGCGCCCCCGCACCCTTCAGTCCAGGAGACAATGTGAAGAAGAAGTTCCTCATGGGCGCGGCTGCTGTCCTCAGCACCATCGCCCTCGCCGCATGCGGTGCGGCACCGGAAACCGAGACCACCACGCCTGCCGCCGGTGAAACCACCGCAGGCGCGGAGGCGACCACCGCCGCCGAGACCGACGCGCCGGAGGCCGCGGGCGATTTCAAGGCCTGCATCGTCTCCGACGAGGGTGGCTTCGATGACCGCTCCTTCAACCAGCTCTCCTACGAGGGCCTCGTCCAGGCGGTCGAGGACCTGGGCATTGACATGGCGGAGGTCCAGTCGGACACCCCGACCGACTTCGGCCCGAACCTTGCCTCGCTCGTGGACGAGCAGTGCAACATGATCGTTTCCGTGGGCTTCGCCCTCGCGGCGGACACCGCCACCTCGGCCACCCAGAACGCCGACGTGACCTACGTGATCGTGGACCACGACGGTGACTCGGACTTCGACGGTGAGAAGGACGCGGAGAACATCAAGCCGCTCGTCTACGACACCGCGCAGGCGGCGTTCCTTGCGGGCTACCTCTCGGCCGGTTACTCCGAGGCCGGCAAGGTCGGCACCTTCGGCGGCCAGCCGTTCCCGACCGTGACCATCTTCATGGACGGCTTCAAGCAGGGCGTCGAGTACTACAACGAGGTCAAGGGCACGAGCGTCGAGGTCTTCGGCTACCAGGGCGGCGACCAGGGTTCGTTCACCGGCGGCTTCGCAGCGAACGATGACGCCAAGCAGGTTGCGGCCGGAATCATCGACCAGGGCGTGGACGTGATCCTCCCCGTGGGTGGCCCGATCTACCAGTCCGCCCTTGACGCGATCAAGGACTCGGGACGCGACATCGCACTCGTCGGTGTGGACGCCGACTTCTTCGTGACCGACCCCACCACCCAGGACTTCGTCCTGACCTCCATCCTGAAGCTGATGGACGTCTCCGTGTACGACTCGGTCGTGGCTGCGGCCGGTGGCGACCTCAGCACCGACACCTACGTGGGCACCCTCGAGAACGGTGGCGTGGGCCTTGCTCCGCTCCACAACTTCGAGGACAAGGTGGACCCGGCCCTCTGGCAGGAGGTTCAGGACCTGCAGCAGCAGATCATCGATGGAGAGCTCGTGGTCACCTCGTACCTCGAGGGCTAGAACCGAGCAAAACACCCCGCCCGGAAGGTGACGGGGTGAACGTGTAGTGTCCCGGGGGGAGGCGTGAGCCTCCCCCCGGTCCGTTCGCAGCAGGAGATAAGCAATGAGGCTTGAACTACGCGGGATTACGAAGAGATTCGGTGACTTCACCGCGAACGACTCGATCGACCTGGTGGTCGAATCGGGTGAGATCCATTCCCTGCTGGGCGAGAACGGCGCCGGCAAGTCCACCCTCATGAACGTGCTGTACGGCCTCTACACGGCCGACGAGGGGGAGATCCTCCTCGACGGCGTGCCGCAGCACTTCGACGGACCGGGCGATGCGATGGCGGCGGGCATCGGCATGGTCCACCAACACTTCATGCTGGTCCCCGTGTTCACGGTGGCCGAGAACGTGATGCTGGGGAACGAGACCACCTCGTTCGCCGGCCAGCTGGACATGTCCGATGCCCGGTCCAAGGTGCGCGAGATCGCCGCGCGCTTCGGATTCCACGTGGACCCGGACGATGTGATCGAGGACCTCCCCGTGGGGGTCCAGCAGCGGGTTGAGATCATCAAGGCGCTCTCGCGGGACGCCAACGTGCTCGTGTTCGACGAGCCCACCGCGGTCCTGACACCGCAGGAGACGGACGAGCTGATGGAGCTCATGCGGCAGCTCAAGGCAGAGGGGAAGGCGATCGTCTTCATCACCCACAAGCTCCGCGAGGTCCGCGAGGTGGCGGACCGGATCACCGTGATCCGGCGCGGCAGGGTGGTGGGCGAGGCGAGCCCAGACTCGACCGACAAGGAGCTGGCCGAGCTCATGGTGGGCCGCGCCGTCGAGCTGCAGGTGCCGAAGAATGCGCCCACGTACTCCGATTCGGTCTTCGAGGTGAAGGACCTCGACGTCACGGACGAGGCGGGAACCGTGGTGGTGGACGACGTCTCGTTCACCATCCGTGGCGGCGAGGTCCTCGTGGTGGCGGGAGTCCAGGGCAACGGCCAGACCGAGCTCGCCGAGGCCATCGTGGGACTCATGCAACCCTCCTCCGGCTCCATCTCCCTCGACGGCGAGGAACTCGTGGGCCGCACCGTTCGCCGCGTCCTCGACGCCGGGGTCGGCTTCGTTCCGGAGGACCGCTCCGTTGAGGGTCTGGTGGGACACCTCACCGTGGCCGAGAACCTCATCCTCGACCGCACGAACGATCGGCGCTTCGTGAAGGCTGCGAGCCTCCGGCTCGGCGCGCTCGAGGAGTTCGCGAAGAAGGCGGTGGAGGAGTACGACATCCGCACGGGCTCCATCCACGCCCCGGTCGGCACTCTCTCGGGCGGCAACCAGCAGAAGGTGGTTATCGCACGGGAACTCTCCCGTGACCTGAAGTTCCTGCTCGCCTCCCAACCCACCCGCGGCGTGGACGTGGGCTCCATCGAATTTATCCACCGCCGCATCATCGAGGCGCGCGACGCGGGGATTCCCGTGCTCGTGGTCTCCACGGAACTCGACGAGGCCGCGAACCTGGGCGACCGGATCCTCGTGATGTACCGGGGCCGTGTGGTGGGGATTGTGCCCGCAGACACGCCGCGCAACACCCTGGGCCTCCTCATGGCAGGCATTACCGAGACGGAGGAGGTCGCGTGACCGAGAACGAGCGTCACGATCCGAAGCCCACACCCACCACGGGAGATACCCCCCTCGAGGTTCCTCAGGGGCCCGGAGAGGGGCTCGCCGCGATGGGGGAGCCGGTCAAGGCCCCTCCCGTTGGGATCCGGGAGGACGAGGATGCGGCGCGGTGGCGCGACGCACTCCGGCGCGTAGCCTCCGGGGGCTGGGCGGTTTCCGTGGGGGCACAGGTCCTCGCGATCCTGGCCGGATCGGTCCTCATAGCGTTCACCGACGAGACCGTGCGCGAGACGGCCGGCTACTTCTTCTCCCGCCCGATGGACACCATCAACGCCATCACCGACGCGGTGTGGAGCGCCTACCTCGCCCTCTTCCGTGGAGCGATCTGGGACTTCCGGCAGGACACCTTCGCTGCCTCCATCGCACCCCTGATGTGGACGCTCGACCGCGCCACCCCCTTGATCGCCGCGGGCCTCGGTATCGCCCTGTCGTTCCGCGCCGGACTCTTCAACATTGGCGGGCAGGGCCAGATGCTTGCCGCCGCCGTGACGGCCGGTGCCGTCGCGCTCTTCGTACCGATGCCGTTCCCGCTCCACATGATCGTGGCGGTGATCGCCGGCCTCATCGGCGGTGCCATCTGGTCCGCGATCGCAGGAGCACTCAAGGCCTACACCGGGGCGCACGAGGTGATCTCCACCATCATGCTCAACTGGATTGCCTACTACGCCGTCTCCTACCTGGTCTCCACCCCGGGCCTGCTGCAGGCCCCCGGGTCCTTCCAGCCGAAGACGGCGGCCACTCCGGTCTCCGCGCAGATGCCCTCGCTGCTGGGCGGTAACTACCGGGTCCACTTCGGCTTCATCCTCTCGCTCCTCGCGGTGGCCCTCATGTGGTGGATCCTCAACCGCTCCCGCATCGGGCTGCACTACCGCGCCGTGGGACTGAACCCCGTGGCCGCGAACGCCGCGGGTATCGATGTCAAGCGGACCACGGTCTCCGTGATGGCCGTGGCCGGCGCCTTCGTGGGCCTCGCCGGAGCCCAGCAGGTGCTGGGCTCGGTCACGTCCGGGTTCGCCGCCGATGTCCACTCCGGCATCGGGTTCGATGCGCTCACGGTGGCGCTCCTCGGGCGCTCGCAACCCGTGGGGGTCCTGTTCGCCGGCATCCTCTTTGGGGCCTTCAAGGCGGGTGGAGCCACCATGCAGACCGCCGAGTCGATCCCGATCGAGATCGTGCTCGTCATCCAGTCCCTGATCGTCCTGTTCATTGCCGCACCGCCGCTTGTCCGGGCGATATTCCGGTTGCCGCAACCTGACGGTAAACCCGCGCGCCGGCGTCGCCGCGCCACGAAGGAGGTGGCGGCATGAGTTCCGTAGTGGAGCACGTCGTCGATGACGTCCGCCAGGTGGTGAAGATCAGCCGAAAGCCCGTCGGGGCCATGTCCGTCATGCTGGTCCTCGTCCTCCTGCTCATCTCCCTGTTCCCCACGGAGGGCAACACCCGGTTCCGGTTCTCCAGCCCCACCGACTTCTTCCAGATCCCGAACGTCAACACCCCCGCGATGCCGCTCGCGTGGATCTCCCTCGCAATCGCGGCGGCACTGCTCGGCTTCGCCATCATGCTGCTCGTGCGCGGGCGCTCCACCCCCATGTGGCTCGTCTCCGTGTTTGCCCTCCTCACGATCACGGCCTTCCTCGCGTGGGCCGGCGCGGGCAGCACCGCGGACTTCAACATCACCCGGCTCGTGGGAAACACCGTCCTCCTGGCCGTCCCCCTCATCTTCGGGGCGCTCGGCGGAGTGATCGGCGAACGCGCGGGCGTGGTCAACATCGCGATCGAGGCACAGCTCCTCGGAGGCGCGTTCTCCGCGGCGCTCATCTCCTCCGTCACGGGCAACCCGTGGCTCGGCCTGCTCGCGGCGATCCTCTCGGGCGTGCTGGTGGCGTGGCTGCTGGTGGTGTTTGCGATCAACAACCGTGTGGAGCAGGTGATCGTGGGTGTGGTGGTGAACGTGCTCGTCATCGGGCTCACCAGCTTCATGTTCGGTCAGGTGCTCCAGAGCGATCCGAGTAGTTTCAACTCCTCCACCCGCTTCTCTGCGATCCCGATCCCGATCCTCTCCGAGATCCCGATCCTCGGGCCCGCCCTCTTCCGGCAGACCATCCTCATCTATCTGATGTACCTGATCGTTCCCGGAGTCTGGTTCCTGCTGTTCCGCACCAAGTGGGGCCTGCGGGTCCGCGCGGTCGGTGAGCACCCCAAGGCTGCGGACACGATGGGCATCAACGTGAACGGGATTCGCCGCCAGGCCACCTACCTGGGAGGTGCCATCGCTGGCATGGGAGGCGCGTTCTACACGGTGGTCTCGGTCTCGCAGTTCACCAAGGAGATGACGGCGGGCGCCGGCTACATCGCGCTGGCCGCCGTGATCTTCGGAAAGTGGCACCCACTGCGGGCCGCCGCCGCCGCCCTCCTGTTCGGTTTTGCGAGCGCCCTCGAGCAGGCCCTCTCGCTCGCCGGCGCGCCGGTGCCGAGCCAGTTCATGCTGATGCTGCCGTACGTGGTGACCCTCGCCGCAGTG
>JAAZBW010000455.1 GCA_012513625.1 Actinomycetales bacterium
GATGGACAGGAAACTCGAGGCCATCTTTGCCTACGAGTCACAGTTCGACGGGAAAACCGCCCTCGGCGAGGTGTTCGGCGGCGAAACCCGCCCACTCAGGGAGCAGCTCCTCGCCCACGCCGCGCACTACGGCTCGCTGATTCGCAGGCCGTACGGCGAACCCTTCTGGACCCGCGAGACCATGCGCGTCGACGACGTGGTCGCCCTACCGGTCAACAGCTTCTGACCTGAAGTCCGACAGCCCTCCGGTGCCGTGCCAGGGACCGATCGCACCCCGGTCCGGCACCGGATGACCTACCGAGACTCGTATTGGGTGGGAGAGACTCCGCGCCCTCGGGGCCGAGGCGAGGCAAGTGAGGCGAAACAGCATACCGAGGGCGCGGAAGCGACAGGCGTCCAACACCAGGTGGGAGGCAAACAAAGGTCGGTCACGGCCAGTTGCGAATTAGTGCAAAAGTTGGTCCGTTCATTGGCACGCCCGCGCCATTCGCCTAACCCACGCGTTTGCAATGCCATCCGCCTCTGCGCCTCCTGCCCGGGCGTCGGCCGATTGCCCCACTCCTGCCCCACTGATGCCCCACCGATGCCCCAGCGGGCGTCGCCGCGGTCGTTACGCCGTACAGGTCACCTCGATGAGGAGACGTCTCCAGCTTGGCACCTCGGGGCCGGAGACCCGGATGGTACGCGCCGTCGCTCGCCCTCCCCGAAGCATCCATGGCGCGAGCCAGGTGCAGATTTCCGGGGGCAGGTGGCCGATGAGGTCTCCGCCAGGGAGGTGGACCCAGACCCCGGGCTCCGCCTCCGTGGGTGGGTCGGGGACGAGGAGGAGGTCGTCGCCCTTGCAGATCCGCTCGAGGTGCTTTGCCCGCTCTCCGAACACGGTGCCATGGACGGTGGCCCGGAAACGGGCGGGTGGATGGACGTGGGGAGTGCTCATCGTACCTGCCCGTTGACGGAGAGAGTGAAGGAAAACAGAATCCGTTGTCAACATTACACCTGACTCGTGGCAAAGCCAAGGCCAATCTCGTACGGGACCATTGGGGGGGTGAAGGGTACAACGAACGATGACGTGTCCTTGGTCTGCCCGAGCTGAAGATGGGTGACCGGTCGAACGGCGGGACGCGCAGGTGCCGCCTGTGAATCGGGGCGGTCGGGGAGTCGATACGGGATCGGAGGTGCATGTGGAGGCGATCTACCTGGACCATGCGGCCACGACGCCGATGCGCGCGGAAGTGAAGGAGGCGATGCTCGAGGCGTGGGATGCCTATCCTGGTAATCCGTCGAGCTCGCACGGGTGGGGCCGACGCGCGCGTGCGGCACTCGAGGAGGCACGCGAGCGCCTCGCCGCGGCACTCGGTGCCGAGCGTGGGGAGATCGTCTTCACACCGAGTGGGACGATGGCGGACAATCTGGCCATCCTTGGGCGCTCGCGTGCGGCGAGGCGTCGCGGGGGCGCCGGGACGGTCGTCTGTTCCGCCGTGGAACACAGTGCGGTCCTTCGGGCGGTGGAGGCGGCGGGGCGTGAAGGTGCGCCTGTCGTGGTCCTCGCCGTGGACTCGGACGGGCGAGTGGGAGTCGAGACGCTCGCCGAGGCGCTGACCGCGGCCCCCGCGATTGTATCGGTCATGTGGGGCAACAACGAGGTGGGTACGCTTCAGCCGATCCGAGAGATCGTGGACCGGTGTCGATCGGCTGGCGTCGTCGTGCACACCGACGCGGTCCAGGCGTTCGGCCACGACCGGGTACGTGTCGACGAGGTCCCTGTCGACCTCCTCACGCTCAGCGCCCACAAGCTTGGGGGCCCCAAGGGGGTTGGTGCGCTGTACGTGCGGCGGGGCGTGGAACTCGACCCTATCATTTTCGGTGGTGGACAGGAGCGCGGCCTCAGTCCGGC
>JAAZBW010000456.1 GCA_012513625.1 Actinomycetales bacterium
CTCGGCCCGGTCCTGCCCTGGCCGCCCGCCCCGGAGGCCGAGGCTGGTGCGGCCGAGGCTGGCACGCCCGAGGATCGCGAGGAGTCCTAGGAACGCTGCGCGAACCTGTCCAGCTTCCGGGTGTCCCCGGAGACGATCAGGATGTCCGTGGAGTTGATCGGGGTGTCCGCAGTGGCGTAGACGAACGGCTCGCCTGGGGACTTCACCCCGATCACCTGCACGCCGTACTTCTGCCCGATCTGGGACTCGCCGATTGTGTACCCGTGGGCCTCGCGTGGGGGACGCATCTTCACGATGGTGAAGCCGTCCTCCATCTCGATGTAGTCGAGCATCCGGCCGGAGACCATGTGGGCCACCCGTGCGCCCGCGTCCGCCTCCGGATAGACCACGTGGTGGGCTCCAATCCGGCGGAGGATGCGCCCGTGCTCCGTGGAGATGGCCTTCGCCCAGATCTGCGGGGTGCCGAGGTCCACCAGGTTGCCGGTGATCAGCACCGACGCCTCGATGGACGTGGCCACCCCCACCACGGCCACCTGGAACTCGGCGGCGCCCAGCTGGGTGAGGGCGTCGGGGTTCTTGGCATCCGCCTGCACGATCGGGAGGCGACCGGACCACAGCTCCACGTTGCGCGGATCGGAGTCCACGGCGAGGACCTCCTTGCCCATGCGCTCGAGCGTGGCGGCGAGTGCCGTCCCGAACCGGCCGAGGCCGATCACGAGGGTTGCGCCCTCCCGCGTCTTCCGCACCGCCATCCCGCGTCCTCCCTGTTCCCTTGCGCGCCAGCCGAAAACTGCGCCCGCCTGCCAGCCCCGGCCATCCGCCCGCTCACTCAACCCACAGAGGGCCGCTCCTCGGGCATCCGGATCATGCGCTTGTTGGAGCGTACCGCCAGCGCCGCCGCCACGGTGATGGTGCCCGTGCGGCCCGCGTACATGAGCGCCACGAGGACGTACTTGGCCTCGGGGGGCAACTCTGCGGTGATACCTGTGGTGAGCCCGCACGTGGCGAACGCCGAGATGGTCTCGTAGAGGACCCGGTCGAGGCCATAGTCGGTGAGGTGGAGGAGCAGCAGCGTGGAGACTCCCACCAGGGTGGCGCCGAGGAAGGCCACCGCCACCGCGAGCCGCACCGTCTGGTAGGGGATCCGGCGCCCGAACGCCTCCACGTCCCGGTCACCGCGCGCCTCCGCGATGATCGCGAGCACGAGGACGGCGAGCGTGGTCACCTTCAGCCCGCCGGCCGTGGAGGCGGAGCCGCCGCCCACGAACATGAGGGCGTCCTGGAAGAGCCATGTGGTCTCGTTCATCTCGGAGACGGGCAGTGGCGCGAGCCCGGAGGATCGCGAGGTCACCGAGTGCACGATCGCCTGGAGCACCTTCTCGTGGGGTGCGAGCCCGCCGAAGGTGGCCGGGTTGTTCCACTCGAAGAACGGAATCGCAATTGCGGCCCCCAGCGCGAGCACCGCGTACGTGCTGAGCGTGAGTTTGGTGTGGAGCGTCCAGCGGCGCGGGTTGCGCCACCGTTGCTGGATGTTGAGGAGTACGGGGAATCCCACGGCCCCCACGAACGTGCCGAAGAAGATGGGGAGGTTGAGCCACCAGTCGCCCACGTGGGCCTCGAGCCCCTCCGGCATGATCACGAAGCCGGCGTTGTTGAAGATGGACTCCGCCATGAAGAACGCGTACCAGAGCGCGTTCGGCAGGGACTCCCCGAGCGTGAGGAAGCGTGGAAACAACACGGCGGTGAGCGCCGCCACCACCACGAGGGAGGTCACGATCACCACGCGCACCAGCGAGCCCACCTCGCCCAGCCGCTCCGTCTTCGTCTCGCCCGCCGTCAGCATGCGCTGTGTGAGGCCGATGTGCTTCGAGATCGTGAGCGCCAGGATCGAGGAGAGGGTCATGACCCCGAGTCCGCCGATCGCGATCCCGAACACGATCACCAGGTGCCCGAAGGTGGACCAGTACGCCGCTGTCTCCACCGTCACGAGGCCCGTGACGGAGACTGCGGAGGTGGCCGTGAAGAGGGCATCCACGAACGGCGCCGCCTCGCCACTCTCCGTGGCGATGGGGAGGGAGAGTAGGAGCGCCACGATCGCGATCACGCCCGCGAACACGATCAGGACCATCCGTGCCGGGGAGCGTTCGGCCACCGAGTCCACCCGGTCGCGGATGCGGGCCCACCAGCCGTCCTCACGATCCATGGGCCTCCCTCGCCGCCCGCCCCGCGTGGGGCTCACGCGCCAACTCTAGTGAGCGCGGAGCCCCTCGCGCGCTAGCCTGACCACCATGCGTGCGGCGCTCGTCTGGTCCGAGGATCTCCTCGCCTACGACTTCGGGCCCGGCCACCCCATGAACCCCCTCCGCCTCCGCCTCACGCGGGACCTGGTCGCCTCCCTGCGCCTCGACCGGCACCTCTCCCTCCTGCCCCCCCGGATCGCCGACGACGACGAGCTCGCCCTGGTCCACGAGCCCGACTATGTCCGTGCGGTGCGTGCCGCCAGCACCACCCTGCTCCCGGATCCCTCCCGGGGGCTCGGGGCCGGCGGCGGTGACATGGCGGACACCCCGGTGTTCGCGGGTATGCACGAGGCTGCCGCCCGCCTGGTGGGCGGCACCCTCGAGGCCGTGCGCGCCGTGGACTCGGGCGCGGCCCCGCGGGCCGTGTTCTTCGCCGGGGGTATGCACCACGCGATGCCGGGAGCCGCCGCGGGGTTCTGCATCTACAACGATGCGGCCGTCGCGATCGCGGACCACCTCGCTCGCGGCGGCGGGAACGTGGTCTACGTGGACCTCGATGTCCACCACGGTGATGGGGTGGAGCGGGCCTTTGCCGGAGACCCGCGGGTGATCA
>JAAZBW010000457.1 GCA_012513625.1 Actinomycetales bacterium
CCCACGGAAGGGGCGGGGAAAGGTGACCCGGACGTCCACGTAGCGACGCGAATCGGCAACAGCCCCGGGGGAGGGAAGGGGGCAACAGCCCAAGGGGAGGGAGCCGGGCAACAGCCCCAAGGGACGGTTGGGGTGGCAGCTCCTACAGGCCTCCCGCGCGTTCGCGGAGCGCCGCCACTGCCTCGGCCACCTCGTCCCAGGGTTCCTCGCGGTCATCGCGGAGGATGAACTCCTCCGGGCCCTTACCCGCGAGCAGGACCACCGCACCATCCGGCGCGCCAAGGATCGCGTGGCGGATGGCCTCGTGCCGGTCCGGCACCCGCACGGTGTTGCCCCGCCCGGTGGTGGCCGCGCCATCCACCATGGCGTCGAGGATCTCCTCGATCGGGGTCTCGCGGCGGTCGTCCTCCGTGAAGACGGCCTGGTCCGCGAGCCGCGATGCCACCTCCCCCATCGGCACACGCTTGCCCGGGTCCCGGGCGCCGCCTACGGCGCCCACCACCACCCACAGCTCACCCGGCGTCACCTCGCGCAGCGCCGCAAGCGCCTTCTCGAGCGAACCTGGCGTGTGCGCGAAGTCCACCACCACGTGCACTCCCGCCTCCACGGGCAGCAGCTGCATCCGACCCGGCACCCCCGGGAAGTCCGCGAGCGCCGCCACACCCGCGGCCGCGCCCACTCCCAGCCGGTGCGCGGCCGCGAGGGCCGCGAGCGCGTTCGAGACGTTGAACCGTCCGAGCATGGGCAGGCGTACGTCGAACTCGCCGTCCGGGCAGCTCAGGTGGAAGCCCAGCCCCGTCACCTCCTCGACGACCCCGCTCGCCTCCCACTCCGCCCTCCAGGTCCCGGGGGGTGGGGTGAGCGCACAAGCGGAGGGTGGGGTAGGCCCGGTCCCAGGAGGTGGGGTGAGCGCGGAAGCAGGAGGTGGGGCGGCGGGAGTCGGGGTGGCGGGGGCCACGGCCTCCACTGCGTAGGTGGTCTCCTCCGGAGCCACGCCGCGGAGCCGCTCCGCCCACGGGTCGTCCGTGTTCAGCACGGCGAACGACGACTGCTCCACGAGCATCCGTTTGGCCGCAAAGTACTCGTCCATGCCGCCGTGGAAGTCCAGGTGCTCCCGCGTGAGCTGGGTCCACACCGCCACGTCCCACTCCACGCCGCGGATCCGCTGGAGCGAGAGCGCATGCGAGGACGCCTCCACCACCGCCGCCTCCGCCCCGGAATCCACCATCTCGCGCAACAACTCCTGGACCTGAGGCGCCTCCGGGGTGGTGAAGTGCTGGGGAAAGTGGCGGAGCACGCCGTCGGGGAGTTCGTAACCCACGGTGGAGAGCAGCCCGGTCCGCCTCCCGCCAGCCCGGAGCAGGTACCGGGTCAGCCAGGAGGTGGTGGTTTTCCCATCGGTGCCCGTCACCCCCACCACGGCGAGACGGCGGGAGGGGTGCCCGGCGAGCAGGGCGGCCGCGTCGGCGAGCGCGGACCGCGCATCCGCCACCTTCACGTACGGCAGCCCACTCACGAACCCGTCCGGCGCCCCCTCCCCAAGGAGGGCGACGGCGCCACGGCGCGCTGCGTCGTCGGCGAAGGTGTGGCCGTCCACGCGGGCGCCGCGGATGGCCACGAACACGTCTCCGGGCTCCACCCATGCTGCGTTGTGGGTGACTCCGCGTACCTCCCCGGCAGCGGCGGACGCGAGGGGCGCACCGAGGGCGGCGGCGAGTTCGGCAAGGCGCATGGAGCGAGCCTAGCCAGTGGTGGGAGCGCGGCAGGACGCGCAGGTTCCGTTTCGGCCGGCACGACGACGGCGCAGGTTCCGTTTCGGCCGGCAGGGCGCGCAGGTTCCGTTTCCCCCAGCAGCACGACGGCGCAGGTTCCGTTCCAGCCGGCCTCGCCAACGCGCGGGCTCAATGCTCCGGCTGGAAGCTCCCCGCCGCGGCGGCGCTCGCGCGCGCCGA
>JAAZBW010000524.1 GCA_012513625.1 Actinomycetales bacterium
CACCCGCCCCGACGCGGTGATCGCAGACAAGGCCTACTCGTCCGGCACGATCCGCCGCCAGCTCCGCAGTCGCGGTATCGCCGCTGTCATCCCGGAGAAAAGCGACACCATCGCCGCTCGCGAACGCCGCGGCAGCCGCGGTGGCCGACCCCCGAAACTCGACACTGACCTCTACAAAGACCGAAACGTCGTCGAACGTTCCTTCGCTCTGGCCAAGCAATGGCGAGCGCTGACCACCCGCTACGACAAACTCGCGATCACCTACCGCGCCGAGAAATCCGAACGCGACCAGTCGCGCCGGCCGCCGCGCATCATAAGCACCGCCGGTAGCAGTGCGGGCAGCGGTTCTACGCCACCGAATCGGCGATGGAGTTGGCACGAAAAAGGACTATAGACCTCATATGCCCACGATCTCGGGAACGCCGACCACTACTTCAAACCGCCTGCAGCAAGAGTGAACCGCGGTCCGGATGGCCCATCACGGCGGCGCGTCCGGCGGCCAGTGGATCCACCGGTTTTCCCGCGTGCTCGTTTCCCGCGTGCTCGACAGTCCCCGGGCTCCAGCGGGTGGGAATAGCTCGACCGATTGTGTTCTCGACCTTCGCCTCGCTTAGAGCCTGACGCGCAGCCGGTACGCATGGTCGGCGACCTGGACGGAGGGCCGCTGAGCCCCGGTGATTCACGGGTCGGTGTGACTGCTGTTGTCGAGGGACGACTGTCTTGTTTTCGCGTTAGGGCGTGCGGGGGTGCCGGCTGGCGCTGCCGGTGAGCGGTTCTCCGGGTGGTGCTGTCGTGGGCGGTCGGGTGGGGTCAGGGGGTTTGGGGATCGCGGCGATCGTGTTGAACACGGCGACGATGGCGGTGGCCCAGGGCCACGTTTCGGGGATCTTCACCCGGCGTCGCCGGCCGCTACGGGTCAGCCGGGCTGCGACGTGCAGGAAGCGGTAGCGCAGCGTTCTGGGCTCGCACGCTGCGAAGATGGCGGCGGCGCCGGTGCAGGCCATCATCTGTGTCCCCGCCACCAGATTTGCGGCGATCTGCATCGCTCCGGGTTCGATGGAGTCATCGAACAATCGGAGGGGCCCTCAGTTCATGGGAGCACCACGGAGAGATCCGGACGAGTCGCGTGATCCGCCGCTGGCTTTTCTCATGACCCCTCCCCATCGGTGACCGACGCGGCCGATCCACCCACCGCCGCCAGCGAGGGGGAGACCGATCCGACCGGGGCGCCCGGCCAGCCCTGTCCGCCACCGGGCACCACGACCTCGCAGGGCACGGGCTGCCCGCGTCTCGCCGGATCCAGCCCCTGCTTGATGAGTTCCTTGCCCCGCAGCGAGTAGGTGGCCGACAGGTGGTCGGACCGGTCCTCGGGGCAGCCGTCCTGCAACAGGATGTTCCGGACCGTGGCACCCGGGCCCGCAACGAGGAACTGACCGGTGTACGGCGTCACCACCTCGTCGTAGCGCGAGGCGATGATCGTGTAATCCAATCCCGGCCGGGTGTCACCGGCGTCGATCATCTCCTCGATCACCGGGGACCCGATGGCCTGTTGGACGCCGGCGGGACCGATGACCAGGCCGACCGTGGCCATCAGACCCGGGTCCGACACGTTGGCCGACCCCAGAACCGAGCCGATGCCCAACGACCCGGCATCGTCGAGAGTCCATCCGAGAGTGCCGATCCCCAGCAACGAGGTGCCATGTGTGTTGGGGTTGACTCCCACCACGCGCTCGACCGTCTGGTCGCCGCCGTGGCGCTGGATGTACAGCTGGAGCTGGGTGCCGCCCTGCGAGTGCCCGACCATGTCGACCTTCGACGCCCCGGTCTCGTCGAGGACCCGTTCGACAAAGGCCGCCACCTCGGTCGAGGACTCGACCAACCCGCGGGAGGCGTATAGCCCCGGCACGAGTCCGACGAGGGACTGGTTATCGTCGCCGTAGTTGAGGGCGTAGACGCAGTAGCCCTCCTCGACAAGCTCGGGCGCCAGCGCCGACCACATGGTGTAGGCGTTGCTCCACGTCCCGTGGACAAGCACGACCGGGTTGGGGTGCTCGGGGCTCGGGGTGCAGTCCCAGTCGTTGACCCCGGCCGGAAGCATCGCCGGATTGAGCAGTGAGCGACGGAAGGCGGTGCCGAAGTCGTCTTCGCGCGGGCCGGCCGGCACCGAGTCCCAGTCGGGAGCTCGTGACGAGCCCGCCACGTCGAGCGATCCTGCCGACCCGGGATCACCCTGTTGGGCGGCAGCGACCGCAGGCTGCGCCATTCCGAACGCCAAGAGCGCCGCCATCAGAGCGCTCCCGCAGCGGCGGGCGAGGAGCCCCATCGCTACCCCGAGACCGGGCTCGCGGCCGATGATCTGTGATGTGGGTTGGATCTCTGACACGACGCCCTCCGAAACGTACACGCATCCCTGCACTTCCCGGACCTGACCGCTGTTGACGTAAAGTGCGAAACGCGAATCACTGTGATGTTCCTCATAGTATGGATAAGGGGCTGCGACGGGCGGCCTTTCGGCCCGATTACTGCCTCAGGTTCTCCGCCATCCTCCGGTTCGCGGCGGCAAGCCGAAGAAGATCGATCCCGCGGCCGAGGAGCGGCGCGTCCTGACCAGCTGGCAGTTACAACCTCTCCCAGACCGCCTTGGTCAGTCGCGAATACGCGCCCGACTCCGGATCGCGGACCCAGGTCCGGGGTCCGGCCTTGGGTAGGCCCCGGGCGGCGAGCTCGGTGGCGTCCGGCCGGTACCAGTTGGTCAGCAGGATCTCGTCGACGACGGTCGGGTCGGGACGCGAGCGGGACCGAGACCAGCACACCGCTCACGTCCCTGGCGCCGATGGCTTTTGCGCCCCACTTGCTCACCGCGGCGACGGCGATCGGGCCGTCGGAGCCCGGCAGCAGCATCCAGAAGTCGCCGTCCCGGTCCCGCTGGAAGACGTTGTCGGTCGAGACTCAGGTGTCGCCCCGCCGGGATACTCAGCGCAATCGGCGTACCGAGGTGTCCACACCGAGGCGGGGTTTGGTGAGCAGCACTCCAGGCTCGTCGATCCCGCTAGGGATCGCGAAGCCGTCCTCGTCGATCACCGCGTCGCCCGAGTCAGGATCGATCTCGACGACAGGTACGCAGCAGCTCGGCGCAGGACCTCGTTTTCCTGTTCAAGCAACCGCACACGGCGTTTGGCCTCGCGCAGCTCACGCGATTCGACCGATGTGGTGCCGGGCTTGATCCCGGCCTCCACGTCGGCCTTGCGGATCCACTTGTTCATGGTCATCGAGTGGATACCGAAGCCGGCAGCGATCTGTTCGAGAGTCACACCGTCTTCACGGTTCTGGGCGACGCGGACAACGTCGTCGCGGAACTCCCGGGGGTAGGGCTTGGGCACAGCTGGCACCCTTCCAGGCCCGCCCGCAGGGCAAGCCAGATCAGATGACACCTACTCGTGCATCAGCCCCGACCTCTATAAAGCTCGAAACGTCGTTGAACGTTCCTTCGCACTGGCCAAGTAATGGCGAGCGCTGGCCACCCGCTACGACAAACTCGCGATCACCTACCGCGCCGCCGTCACCCTCTGCGCAATTCTCACCTGGCCACGCCGATTGGGAGACACACCCCAGTTGGACTAGTCAGAATCGGGGCACGATCGGCCGCGACTACTCACTGCGGAACTCGCGGCCGATCACCTTGGAGACCACCACGTCCCTCGTCAGCGCCAGCACGCCATCTGCCCAGGTCAGCACCGAATCGATGTCCAGCCCACTCCCCGGCCCCGGCGCCGGTAGCGGGACTTCGCCGAGCACACTCAGCAGCGGGCCCCGCCGCTTCGCCTGGTCTAACTTTGCCACTGCGCTAGAGATCACCTTGAGGTCGTCGGGGCGTGCCACCTGCATCGCCACCTGGTCCGGCGGGGCACCGTCGCGAAGCTCGATCGCCGTATGCCGCAGGACCTCGAACGGATCGAGCCGATCCCGACACCGGGCCATGCGCTCGGACCGCCAGAAGTCGCTGGCCACGATCTCCCGCGCCTGGCGGTTCACCTCCGCGATCAGCGCCAGCTCCTCGGCATCCGCACGCGGATCCATCGACGAGACGACCTGGCGGACTTCCTTGCGCCCGCCACGACTGACGTATCCGTGCATGTCCATGAACGGCCGGACCCGCCACCCCATGACACCAATCCTGACCGCGTGGAACACGGGATAGGTGAGGGCGAAGACGATTAGGAGCACCCACGGCAGCTGCTTCTTGTCGATCGGAAGCAGGGCAACGATTCCCATCGCGGCGATCAGGTGGGGGATCGAGCGCAATCGTCCGTCCTGCAGAAACATCGGCAGACGGTCGGAGCGCAGCGACAACACGCGCGCCGCGACACCGTAGTGCGAAGCGATACGCGGTCGGAAGTTCAGGTGTCCGTCGACGTGGTGTTCGGCGTCTTCCTCACCGCGCTCGCCCTCGCGTGTGGTCCTGAAGAGGGTGACCGTCTCTGTGGTACGGGCGAATTTCGATGCACTTTTGGCGGAGCTTGAGTCGAGTCGGGATCCCGTGACAATCACGGACCACGGCCGTCCCGTTGCAGTCCTCTCAGCTGCCACGCCATCGGCCAGGGCAGAGTGCCCCATCGCGGACTGAACTGGCTTACCTTTCTCGCGTGAACTTCCGGCCGCGCATCGCATCGCATTACGGCGTCGCGGCGCGCGTGTTGTCGCTGCGCTCCGACCGTCTGCCGATGTTTCTGCA
>JAAZBW010000458.1 GCA_012513625.1 Actinomycetales bacterium
GCCTGTGTTAACTCATGTGACCAGAGGGACGGACAAGCTGTGAAGCTGCAGGCCTCCGGACAAACAGCGACGCTGCTTGTCCGGAGAGGAGGTCCGGAAACCCCTCGGTCACGGCCCTCAACGCTCCCTCGACGACGACGGCGGGTCCCCTCTCGTAGGAGGCCCGCCGTTTCGTTGTGGCCGGCAGGTCCGCGCCCGCTCTCCCCGCCGTCGAGAGAGTGTTGAATTGTTCGAGTGAGTGGGTTGAGGGTTCCCGGAAACAGCTCAGTGGAGGTATTCAATACGCACTGGACGAGGGCGAGGTCCGGCGCCGGCTGAGGGGGAAATCTGGCACTGGACGAGGAGGAGGTCCGGCGCCGGCCGAGGGGATGCCGGGCGGACTGCCGGCTAGCCTGGGCGCGGGTGCGCCTGCCTGAAGTTATCCACAGGCAGCCGCGCACTACGCCACGGAACCCGAGCCCGCCGTTCAAGGCGGAGTAAAATTTCCGTCCCACAACCCCGAACCTGAGCTTGAGGCGTGTCGTACGGCGACACGCCGGGGAACTTCATTCCACAGGCAGTGGAGTCATCGAAACGGCGGGATCATGCGGCTCTGGGGGGTCGCCGAGCGGGAGTGAGTGCGCACGTGTTACTGCGGGTCCCCAGACTTATCCACGGATTGTGGAGAAGCGGGCCACCTATGCACATCCCATCCACAGATGCGGTCTAACTACTCACAGAAGTGCCCGGATGCCGTTTGTCAGGGGAGCCAATGGAGACTAGGTTCAGGCGATCTCCCGTTCGTGTCAGTGCTCCCTGATGTCATGGGGGGAGGCCACACGAGGAGGAGAAGCCGAGCGATGGTAGCGCAGCTGAACGAGAAGAGTCCGGTCACCTTCGATCGCACGCCCCCGCAGGATGTGCAGGCCGAGCAGTCCGTTCTCGGCGGGATGCTGCTCTCCAAGGACGCGATTGCGGATGTGGTGGAGGAGCTCCGCTCGGCGGACTTCTACCGCCCGGCGCACGAGACCATCTTTGACTCGATCCTGGACCTCTACGGCCGTGGGGAGCCGGCGGACGCCGTCACGGTCTCGAACGAACTGACCAAGCGGGGTGAGCTCGCCCGCGTGGGCGGCGCCCCGTACCTCCACACACTGATCTCCTCGGTCCCCACCGCCGCGAACGCCGGCTACTACGCCCGCATCGTGCGGGACCAGGCCGTTCTCCGCCGCCTCGTGGAGGCCGGAACACGCATCGCCCAGCTCGGCTACGCCACCGAGGGTGGCGAGGTGGACGATCTGGTGAACACCGCGCAGGCGGAGATCTACGCCGTCACCTCCGGGAAGACCAGCGAGGACTACCGCTCGATCGGCGAGATCATGGGTGAGGTCACGGACGAGATCTCGAACAACCAGAACCGCGGCGAGGGCCTGATCGGGGTGCCCACTGGCTTCCGGGACCTCGATGCCCTCACGAACGGCCTGCATTCCGGGCAGATGATCATCATTGCCGCGCGCCCGGCCATCGGTAAGTCCACCCTCGCGCTGGACATCTGCCGGGCAGCCTCCATCCACGCGGGCCAGACCTCCGTGATCTTCTCCCTCGAGATGGGGCGCACGGAACTGACCATGCGGCTCCTGTCCGCAGAGGCGGGGATCGAGCTGAACCGGCTGCGCAAGGGCAACCTGGATGATCGGGACTGGACCCGGATTGCCTCCACGCAGTCACGCATCTCGGAGGCGCCGCTCTACATCGATGATTCGCCGAACATGAGCCTCATGGAGATCCGCGCCAAGTGCCGGCGGCTGAAGCAGCGCCACGATCTCGGCCTCGTGGTGGTGGACTATCTCCAACTCATGAGCTCGGGGAAAAAGGTGGAGTCCCGCCAGCAGGAGGTCTCAGAGTTTTCCCGTGCGCTCAAGCTGCTTGCGAAGGAGTTGGAGCTTCCGGTGATCGCTGTGGCCCAGCTGAACCGTGGCCCGGAGATGCGGCAGGACAAGAGGCCGATGATGTCTGACCTGCGTGAGTCAGGCTCGCTCGAGCAGGACGCGGACCTGGTCATGCTCCTCCACCGCGAGGACGCCTACGATCGGGACTCACCGCGCGCCGGCGAGGCGGACATCATCGTGGCGAAGCACCGCAATGGCCCCACGGACACGATCTCGGTGGCTTTCCAGGGCCACCTCTCCCGCTTCGCAGACATGGCCCGCGAAGGGTTCTGAGCCCACCCTCCGCGTCCGCCACGGAGCGCGCGCACAATCACCCGTCAGCCGAGGTTCTCGATATCGAGTGGGACGCCAAGATCGAAGGCGAACACAACGGCCTGTGCCAAGGCAGTCTCCTGATGATCGAGCAGGTAACCAATCGTCTTCATGATGCGTGAAACAGGCACTGTGGTGATGTTGTCCATCGAGGCCACGCATGCGTGATCGAGTCCGTTCGCGGGGCCGAGTGCGACTTCCGTGCTCAGTCCTCGCACCATGGAAGAAATTGGCGCCACAGTGACAAGCGTCCGTTCAGCGCGGACGGCCTCTCGCGTGGGAAGGAGCGCCGGGCGTACCCGGTCCATTTCGATGAGGCAGATGGGACGCACGCTCACTCCTCCGCGGAGAAGTTTCGGTAGGACCAGTCGTCGAAGCCCGTCAGGTCCTCGTACTCTCCCGACTCAAGGAAGGTCTTCGCATCGTGTTCGTAGATGCGGCGACGCAGGTCGCGCTCCACAGCGGACGCAATCACTGCCGCACGGCTCGACGCCTCGCCGGCCTCCACAATGGAGTCCACGTGGTGCACGAGGCGTTCCGGAAGCCGCACGGAGATCTGAATGGTGGCCATACGACGAGCGCACCGGATCGAATCCCACACTGGGATTCAGTCCGGCACACCTGACGATCGGAGCCCAGCCCAGGCCAAGCGCCGGCCGCCGGCGGCTCAGCCGGACTTGCGGCGGAAGACCCGCCGTTGCTGGCCGGCCGCCGCCCCGTGTGGGCCCTTCACCTGCGCGCTCCCGGCACTGCCGCCGTGATGTTGGGTCTTCTTCTTCTCGAGAGCTGCCCGCATCTTCGCCTTCACGGCATCGGCGTCACCCTCGGTGTGGCCTGCCGGAGCGGGCGCCTCGCGCGGGCCCTCCGCGAGCTCCGTTCCGGCCTCCACCAGTTCGGTCTCCATGGTCTCCAGCTTCGCCGCCTTCGCGGCCTTCTTCTCTGATTTCTTCGACTCCGCGTCCTTCGAGGAGGCCTGATTCGGGCCCTTCTCGCTGGCCTTCGCTGCCTTCGCCATGGTGAGCTCCTTGATTGGGAAGCACCATTGTCCCGTGCCCGCGGGGTGCTCCGCTACCTGTTGACGGCGGCGTAGCCTCGGCACGGACCTGTGGCCCACCTCCCCATGGCCCGACGACGCAGCTCACCTCCCACGGCCCGTCACCTCGGACGGGGGTTGCCTGAGCGCTCTAGGGGGCCGTGGCACCCGCCTCGCCCTCGATGTCTCCGCGGCCAGGGCGGAGGTTCTTCAACAGCAGGATCACGAGGAACACGGGAACCACGAGGTAGGCGAAACGGATGCCCACGCCGTCGGCGATGAAGGCGAGCAGCAGGGGAGCGAGCGCCACCGCGGAACCCACGCCGAACGCACCCATCTGGGAGGCACGTTCGC
>JAAZBW010000459.1 GCA_012513625.1 Actinomycetales bacterium
GACCGTTCATTCTGCCATCCCACGCCCCCATCGGCCAAGGCGGCTGGTGGTGCGGTCGGCCACACCGAACTGCCCCGTGCGTACCCTGCCGGGTGACGTGGGCCCGCCAACGCAAGCCCCGCCGTCGGGACGCGAGAACCCGAACCCCGGGCCGGGCTGCGTGGGCCCGCCAACGCGAGCCCCACCGTCGGGGCGCGTGGGAGCCACCCCGGCGCCGGAGGTTTAGTGGAGGCCGAGGTAGGCCTCGAGGGTCTGCGGGCTGGAGGAGACGAGCGGTTCGCACAGTGCCCGGTCCGGGAACTCGGACGCCTCGAAGAACCAGCGCTCGGACGCGGGCATCCCCCACAGCTGGGCGCGCTGGGGGTGGGAGACGTCCCAGCGGATGGGCGGCACCTCCGGGTCGATGTACTGGTAGTGCGTGGTGAAAAGTTCCACGCGGTGGCCATCCGGGTCACGCATGTAGAGGAAGAGCGCGTTGGAGAGCCCGTGGCGGCCGGGGCCGCGATCGATGCAGTCACCGAAGCCGAGGGAGCCCGCCACGTCCGCGGCGTGGATGAGCGCGGAGGCGTCCGGCACTGTGTACGCCCAGTGGTGGAGGCGGGGCCCGCGGCCGTTTGTGAAGACAAGATCGTGGGTGTTGCCCTTGACCTCGAGCCAGCTCCCCCACAGCTCGTCAGTGCCATCGGTGGCCGTGTACTCGGCGAGCCGGAAGCCGAGGTCGGACCAGAAATCGGTGGCCTTCTGCACGTCGTGGGTGACGAGCTGGTAGTGGTCGAAGCGCTGGGGGAAGGCGGAGCGGAACTCGTGGAACGCCTGCATCCTGCGCTCCACGACGTCCATCTCCGCCACGAACTCCACGTCCACCCCCGATGGGTCCGTGAAGTGGAGGGTGCGGCCCTGGTGCGGGACCTCCACCTCGGCTGACTCCACGCCGAGTGCCGCGAGGGCAGCGGTGGCTCGATCGATCTCCTCCGGCCCGTCCACGCGCATGCCAATCCTCAGGACCCGCGCCGTGTCCGATCTGTGGATCGTGAGGCTGTGGTGGGAGGCCTCCTCAAGGCCACGCAGCCAGAGGGTGTCCTCCGTGCGGTCGGTGACCACGAGGCCCACCACATCGCGGTAGAAGTGCTCGGAGGCGTCGAGGTCGCGGCCGGTAAGGACCACGTGGCTCGCGCGCGTCACCCTGAGGCCCGGCTCGCGGTTCCAGGTGGGAAGCATGGAGTGTCTCCTTGAAGCTGTGGTGGGGGCTGGGGGGCCCGGGGCGTAGGTGGGGCGGTGGGCGTAGGTGGGGCGGCGGGCGTAGGTGCGGCGGCGGGCGTAGGTGGGGCGGCGGAGCTGTGAACCGTTGTTGTGGCGGCTGGCCGGATGGTCGGGAGGCGAACTACAATGTTCGGAGAGCGGGTGCGTGTCACAGTAGCCGCACAAGAGGATGTCGTCAACGTTCGACGAACGAACATCGGGAAGGCGCGAGCATGGAGATCTCACAGACCGCTCAGAATGTACTGCGCGTGCTCACGGCGGTGGGATCGGGTGAGCGCCGCGCCGTGGACATCACCCGCGCCACGGGCCAGAACCGCACCGTGGTGGCCCGGATGCTCGCCACGCTGCTCGAGGAGGAGTACGTCCGCCGTGAGGGCTTCGAGTACCACCCGGGACCCGCCCTCACCCGCCTCACCCGCGCGCCGGGGCTCTCACTCGTTTCCCGCGCCCGGGCGGTGCTCA
>JAAZBW010000460.1 GCA_012513625.1 Actinomycetales bacterium
ACTTGTCATGGTGCTCGCGGTTGCCGAGCTGGTGGATCGCGGAGGCGAAGAGGCCGAACTGCACGCCCGCCTTGATCTGCAGCGAGGGGTCCCCCACGAGGACCTCCTCGAACGCGGCGAGGTAGCCACCCGGCCTGTCCTCGCCGCCCACATAGGTGGGGAAGCCGCGGTGGGCGATGCCAGTGTCCCTGAGGAGGGCCAGCTGGGTGAGGACCCGCTCCCGGTGCTCGTCCTTGGTGAGGCCCTCGATCCGGTGCAGGGCCTCGTCCCCCATGGACGCGCGGGCAGAGCGCCGGAGCTCCGCCCAGCGGCCGTCCACCAGGTCCGCGATCTCGGCAACATCGATCCGCTCGTCTTCGGGAAGCTCGCCGGCAACTCCGACGGCGGGCAGTGGCGCGTACTGGTCGCCCTCGTTGGCGAGCCCGGCGCCAGAGGGGGTGGGGGCGGACGGCGCCCCTCTCCCGACGGCGGAACTCGCGCCACCGTTTCCGCGGCGGGCCATGGGGCTCGGCATGCCGGTGGACGGGCGACGCTTCTGTGGGGTTGTGGTCATTCCTGATCCTTGGGTTCGGGCCGGGTCTCGGCACGTGCTGGTTTCGGTGAGTGCTGGCTGATGAGGGCGTGGGTTCCGTCCCACACGATCGTGGTGAGGTCCGCCGCGAGGTCCTCGCGAGAGGGGCGCGTTGAGGGATCGGCAGCGATCCACTGCTCGGCCGTGGCCCGGGCGAGGCCCACCACGCCAGCCGCCCAGTAGGAGATCCGCTGCGCGGGGGTGTCCTCCGCGACGAGGGGCGCGAGGATGCCAACCACGAGCACTTCGATCTGGTGGACGAAGGTGCGCAGGTTCCCCTCGGAAGCGGCCTGCTGGGGCCGGTTCACGAACAGGAACACGTTGCGGCTCCGCTCCACGATCCCGAGGTAGGTGTCCACCATCGCGTTCACGGCGCGGCGGGGATCCCGGCTGGAGCGGGAGGCCTCCGCGAGGTCGATGCGGGCACGGCCGAGCACGTAGTCCCCGAGTGCCACCTGGAGCGTGGTCCGATCCTTGAAGTAGCGGTACAGGATGGATTTGGAGGTGCCGAGCCGGGAGGCGATGCGCTCCATGGAGAGGTCCGGCCCCTCCTCGTGAACGATCCCCCGGATCTCATGGACGAGCTCCTCGCGGCGGCGCTCACGGTGCTCCACCCAGCGCAGGGTCCGGCCGTCCGCCGCGGGCGCCGGAGCACCCACCGGAGTCACAGCGGGGGCCACGGTGGCGGACTCCACACCCGAATCTGCGCGATCGCCCCCGTTCGAGTTGACGAGAACGCCACTCTGCTCTGGAATGGAGTACATAGGACCGAGAGTATCAGGTACTCGCCGGCCGGCAACCGTTCAAAGAGGAGAGACCGTGTCCACATCCACCACTCCCGTGATCGTTGGATCCAACCGGATCCCGTTCGGCAAGGCCGGCAGCGCCCACCGGGACGCCACCAATCAGGACATGCTCACCGCCACCCTCGACGGCCTGGTGGCCCGCTTCGGCCTCGCCGGCGAGCGCCTCGACGAGGTGGCCGGCGGCGCCGTGCTGAAGCACTCCCGGAACTTCAACCTCACCCGTGAATCCGTGCTCGGCTCCGCACTCGATCCGCACACCCCCGCCTACGATGTCCAGCGCGCCTGCGCCACCGGGCTCGAATCGATCCTCGGGGTCTCCAACAAGATCGCCCTCGGCCAGGCCGAGGTGGGCATCGGTGCCGGCGTGGACTCCGCCTCCGACGCCCCGATCGTTGTGTCCGAACGCCTCCGGAAGGCGCTCCTGCGCCTGAACCGGGCGAGGACCATGAAGCAGAAGCTCTCCGCCCTCTCCTCGATCCGGCCCGGAGACCTGATGCCGGTGGCGCCGGATGTGGCGGAGCCGCGCACCGGCCTCTCGATGGGCGAGCACCAGGCGATCACCACAGCGAAGTGGGGCATCACCCGGCAGGCCCAGGACGAGATTGCCCTGGCCTCCCACCAGGGCCTCGCCGCCGCCTACGAACGCGGCTTCTTCGAGGACCTCCTCACCCCGTTCCGGGGCCTCTCGCGGGACGAGTCGCTCCGTGCGGACACCTCGCTCGAGAAGCTCGCCTCCCTGAAGCCGGTGTTCGGCAAACGCCTGCCCCAGGAAGCCACCATGACCGCGGGCAACTCCACCCCGCTCTCCGACGGCGCCTCCGCAGTGCTCCTCTCCTCTCCCGGCTGGGCGGCGGCGCGCGGCATGAGCCCGCTCGCCCGCGTGGTGGACGCCGCCACCGCCTCCGTGGACTTCGCCTCCGGCGCGGAGGGCCTCCTCATGGGCGGCGCCTACGCAATCCCCCGGCTCCTCGACCGCAACGGCCTCTCCCTCGCGGACTTCGACTTCATCGAGATCCATGAGGCATTTGCCTCCACCGTGCTTGCCACGCTCGCCGCGCTGAACGACGAGGCCACGGCCACGCGGCTCGGCCGCAGCGCCCCACTCGGCGAGATCGCCTTCTCCCGCCTCAACGTCACGGGCTCCTCGCTGGCGGCGGGCCACCCCTTCGCCGCCACCGGTGGCCGGATCGTGGGCACCCTCGCCAAGCTCCTCCACGAGCGCGGCGATTCCGAGGTGCGGGATGGCCAGGCGCTCGGCCTCATCTCCGTGTGCGCTGCGGGCGGCCAGGCCACCGCGATGATCCTTGAGGCGGCCTGAGATGGCGGACAAGTACCTGGACCTCGTCTCCGGTGGCTTCGGCAAGAAGCTCGCCAAGCAACTCGGCCTTCCCTCGCCGGTTCACCTCCGGCGCCACTCCCCGGGGGCTCCCCTCATTGAGGGCCCCCTGCTGATCCTGTCCGACGACGCCTCCCGGGGCGCCGCCGACGAGCTCGCCGCCGTTGCCCTCACCTGGGGACTCGACGTGCGCCGCACGAACCACCTCCCGAAGGAGGAGCGGTGGGGCGCGGTGCTCGTGGTGGTGACCGAGGCCGCGCACCCCGAGGCGCTGGCCGCTCCCGCGCTCGAGCTCGGGGCCACCCTGCGCCAGCTCACCCGCAGCGGCCGGGTTGTGGCGCTCACCCGCCGAACTGCTTCGGCCGCCTCCCCCGCGGTGGCCGCGGCACGCGAGGGCGTGGAGGGATTCGTGCGCTCGCTCGGTAAGGAACTCCGGTCCGGAGCCACTGCCAACGGAATCGTGCTCGGCGACGACGTGGCACCCACCGCGCCGTCAGTCCGGGGCACGCTGCGGTTCCTGCTCTCGGGACGCTCCGCGTTCGTGGACGGGCAGCTCATCTCGGTCGATGGTGCGGGCGAGGCGGACCCGCACTGGGAGCGTCCGCTGGACGGCCGCGTTGCGGTGGTGACCGGGGCGGCCCGCGGAATCGGCTCCTCCATCGTGGCAGTGCTCGCACGGCAGGGTGCGCTCGTGGTGGGCGTGGACGTGCCCGCGGCCGGTGACTCGCTGGCGCGGGTGATGAACGACGTCGGGGGCCTTGCACTCCAACTGGACGTGACGGCCGAGGACGCGGCCGAGCGGATCCTCACCACGGCACGGGAGCGCTACGGGCGGCTCGACATCGTGGTACACAACGCCGGCATCCTGCGGGACAAGCTGCTCGCCAACATGACCGAGGATCGCTGGAAGGACCTCATGGCGGTCAACATCGCGGCGCCGCTCACGATGAACGAACGGTTCGTGGCCGCCGCCGGTGCCGGGGCGATGGGGCGGAGCCCGCGGATCATCTCGCTCGCCTCCACCTCAGGGATCGCAGGCAACCGCGGGCAGACGAACTACGCCACCGCGAAGGCGGGGATCATCGGGATGACCGCGGCGCTGGCCGCACCGCTCGGTGAGGCGGACGGATCCGCGAACGCGGTGGCCCCCGGCTTCATTGAGACGGAGATGACAGCCCGGATCCCGCCAGTGATGCGGCAGGTGGCGCGCCGGGTGAGCTCGCTCCAGCAGGGTGGGCTTCCCGTGGACGTGGCAGAGGCGATCGCGTTCCTCGCCTCCCCCGCTGCCGGTGGAATCAACGGCCAGGTGGTCCGCGTGTGCGGCCAGCACATGGTGGGGCGGTGAGCACCATGGAGCTGCTCGATGCGACTGTTCCATCCGGATACTCGGTGTCCGAAGCCCGGGAGATGCCGGACACGGCGGCCTCACGCCGGGCCGCCCTGGCGGGGGCACTCCCACGCCCGGGACGTTCGAAGGCGGTAGAGGCTCCACGCACGGCGCTTCGCACCTCCGGGGTGCGGCCCTCGGCCGCCGAGGTGTCCGCGTTCGCGCACACGGTGGGCACCACCGCCGGAAACCAGCTGCCGGCGAGCTATGTCCACGTGGCGGGCTTCCCGCTCGCCCTCTCACTCCTGACCGGGCCAGAGTTTCCCCTGCCGGCGCTCGGGATGGTCCACATCGCCAACAGGGTGCGGCAGGCCCGCGCCCTCCACCTCGGTGAGGAGCTCGCCTACACCGCGTGGGCGGAGAACCTGCGCGCCCACCGCCGCGGCGCACTGATCGATGTGCACGTGACCGCCGACGCCGGAACGGGCCCGGTGTGGCACGGGGTCTCCACCTACCTCGCACGGGGTGTGGAGGTGCCAGGTGAACCGGAGGGTTCACGGGCCACGTGGGAGCGCGCGGCCCTTGAGGCGGAGGGGCTGCACTCCTGGAGCCTCTCGGCCGATACCGGGCGCAGGTATGCGGAGGTCTCCGGAGACGCGAACCCGATCCACACCTCGCGGATCGGCGCGCGCCTGTTCGGGTTCCCGCGCCCCATCGCGCACGGGATGTACACGGCGTCCCGGGCGCTCGCCGAGATCGGTGAACCGGCAGGCGGGTCACTCGAGTGGACGGCGGTCTTCGGCAAGCCGGTGGTGCTGCCCGCGCGGGTGGACCTCGAGTTCACGCGAGAGGGCGAGGCGGTGGACTACGCGGTTCTCCGGCGGAATTCCGAGGACGTGCGGCTCCACCTCTCCGGTAGGATCGCGCAGCTGGGCGGCTGAGGCTCCATTTCGATCGTGGCTCTGGTTATCCACAGATTCCCTCCACACCCCTGTGCACAGACTCGTGATCATGCGGCGGAGCCTGTGGAAAGACCGTGGAGGAGCGCCCCTACCGCCACAATCCGCAGTATTCCGCCACTCTCGATCCGTTGAGTAGCGGCTGGGATGACCGGCCCACGCGACGGATAACGCATGCGCCATCCACCGCTATCCACAGGGTGGGGATCAATTCGGGCGCCTGGGCCCATACCACAGGCCCTTTGCCGTTCACCACCACTTCAGGCCGGCTCCATAGGTGGTGGGCAGGGACCCGCCCCTGCAGCCGTAGAAGAATCGCCTCAGGCGTGCTGCAGCAGGTGTGAGATCGCCGAGGTGAAGAAGCGGAGTCCGTCCGTTCCGGCACGCGGCCCGAGCGGACCGTCCGGTCCATAGCCCGGCTCCACGGCGTGCTCAGGATGCGGCATCAGGCCCACGATGGTGCCGGACTCATTTCGGATTCCGGCAATATCCCGCAGGGAGCCGTTGGGGTTCACGCCCGCGTAGCGCAGAACCACGAGTCCCTCCCCCTCGAGGCGGTCCAGGGTGGCGCTGTCCGCCACGTAGTTCCCTTCGCCGTTCTTGAGCGGGATCGTGATCTCCTCCCCCACCTCGAACTGGCGGGTCCACACGGTATCCGTGCTCTCCACGCGCAGCCGCTGGTCCCGGCACACGAACCGCTGGCCCGCATTCCGGAAGAGGGCTCCGGGAAGCAGGTGGGATTCGCAGAGGATCTGGAATCCGTTGCAGATTCCCAGCACCGGCATCCCGCTCTGCGCCGCGCCCACCACGGCACTCATGACAGGGGCGAATCGGGCGATGGCGCCGCACCGCAGGTAATCGCCGTAGGAAAAGCCTCCCGGGATCACCACGGCGTCTACGCCCCTGAGGTCCTCGTGGCCGTGCCAGAGTTCCACGGCCTCCGCGCCCGCAAGGCGGACAGCGCGGGCGCCGTCTCGCTCATCGAGCGATCCCGGAAAGGAGACGATTCCGATGCGTGCCGTCACACCGATTCTCCAACGCTCACCGAGACCACGTCCTCAATCACGGGGTTGGAGAGCAGTTTCTCCGCTGCGTCACGCGCCGCGGAAAGGTGCTCCTCGGTGACCTCGCCGTCCACGGTCAGCTCGAAGCGACGGCCCTGGCGCACTGCGGTGAACTGGTGGAACCCGAGACGCGGGAGCGCTCCGGCAACGGCCTTACCCTGCGGGTCCAGGATCTCTGGTTTGGGCATGACCTCGACCACGATGCGTCCCACGGCACGACTCCTCTTTGGCTTGCGCTGGCGGTGTGCCCAGCATATCGATGCGGAACGTCGCACAGCCGGAGCGGCCACCATGCGGGCGCCCACGGCCCTCGGCCACCACCGACTCGGGCACTGCACGGCACGGGAGTGGGGAGTGCAACAAGAACCTCAGCCGAGGTCGGGCGAGGTTCCCGTGATGCGCTCGAACGCCTCGATGTACCGCTCGCGCGTTCGCTCCACGATCTCCGGGGGCAGCGCGGGCGGAGGATCATCCGTGCGCCGGTCCCAGCCGGACCCCGGCGAGGTCAGCCAGTCGCGCACGAACTGCTTGTCAAAGCTCGTCTGTTGGGAACCGGCCCGCCACGAGTCCGCGGCCCAGTACCGGGACGAGTCCGGTGTGAGCACCTCATCCGCGAGCATGATCGCGCTGGCGGAACCGGAATCGTCGCGCAGACCGAACTCGAACTTGGTGTCCGCGAGGATCAGGCCGCGCTCTGCGGCGATCTGGCGGGCCCTCTCGTAGAGCGCGAGGGTCAGGTTTCGTAGCTCGGTGGCGATCACGCCCACGCGGTTCCGCGTCTCCGCGAAGCTGATGTTCTGATCGTGCTGACCGGCCGGCGCCTTGGCCGCCGGTGTGTAGATGGCGTGAGGCAGCTTGTCCCCCTCCCGCAGCGAGGGCGGCAACGCCACACCGCACACGGAACCCTTCGACCAGTACTCCTCGAGGCCAGAACCTGCGAGGTAGCCGCGGGCCACGCACTCCACGGGTACCATCTCGAGCTTCCGCACGATCATGGCCCGGCCACGCACCTCCTCGGGCACATCCAGGCTGAGGAGGTGGTTCGGCACCACGCCCTCCAGCTTTCCGTACCACCAGAGGCTCAGCTGGGTGAGGATCTTTCCCTTGTCAGGGATGTCCGTGGGGAGCACGTGGTCGAACGCGGAGATCCTGTCCGAAGCCACCACCAACATCGCCTCGCCGGACCCGAATCCTGCCGCACTCTGGGGAACATACAGATCGCGAACCTTGCCCGAATAGGCGTGGGCCCAGCCCTCGATGTCGACCAACCCGGACTCCGTTCTCTTGGTAACCCCGGCTCTGGGGGCAGCCTAGTGCCCCTCGGCGGCCCGCTGGGCGATGTCGCGCCGGTGGTGGGAGCCGTGAAGCGAAATGAGGTCCACCCCCGAGTAGACCCGCATCCGGGCGGACTCCAGGTCCGCTCCCTCCCCCACCACGCTCAGTACCCGGCCGCCCGAGGCCACGAGCCCCTGCGGCGTCATCTGGGTGCCTGCGTGGATCACGTGCACGCCCTCCCGTGCCTCCGCCTCCTCGATCCCCTCGACCGGGCCCCCCAGGGTGGACACGCCCGGGTATCCCTCGGCAGCCACTACGACGGTCACCGCGGCCCGGTCCCGCCACTCCAGTTCCCCGAACTCGGCCAGGCGTCCCTCCGCCGCCGCGAGGAGCAGGCTCCCCAGCGGGGTGGCGAGGCGCGGGAGCACCACCTGGGTCTCGGGATCCCCGAAGCGGGCGTTGAACTCGATGACGCGGGTGCCGCGAGAGGTGAGGGCGAGCCCGCAGTACAGGACGCCCACGAACGGGATGCCACGCCGTTCCATCTCCCGGATCACGGGGATCGCCACCTGCAGGACCACCTCGTCCACGAGGCCGGCCGGCGCCCACGGGAGGGGCGAGTAGGCACCCATCCCGCCGGTGTTCGGCCCGGCATCACCATCGAGGGCCCGCTTGAAGTCCTGGGCGGGCTGGAGCGGGACCACCGTCTCGCCGTCGCTGATGCAGAACAGGGACACCTCGGGGCCGTCGAGGTAGTCCTCCACCACGATCTGGGAACCGGGCAGGGAGAGGCAGGACTCCGCGTGCGCGAGTGCTGCCTCCGGGTCCGCGGTGACCACCACGCCCTTGCCGGCAGCGAGGCCGTCGTACTTGATCACGTACGGTGAGCCAAATTCGGTCATGGCCGCCCGCACCGACGCGAGATCGCGGCATACGTGCGCGGCCGCCGTCGGAATCCCGGCCGCCGCCATGATCTCCTTGGCGAACGCCTTTGACCCCTCAAGGTGCGCCGCAGCGGCGGAGGGTCCGAACGTGGGGATGCCGGCGGCCACCAGCACGTCCGCCACCCCCACCACGAGCGGGGTCTCCGGTCCGATGACCGCGAGGTCGATGCCGTGGGCGAGCGCCCACTCCGCCACGGCCGAGCCGTCGAGCGGATCGAGGCTGACGTTCGTAGCGATCGCGGCCGTGCCCGGGTTACCGGGGGCCACGAACAACTCGGAGACCTGGGGGTCTGCGAGGAGGGCGCGGGCGATCGCATGCTCCCGCCCACCGGAGCCGAGGAGGAGGACCTTCACGTGCGTCAGCCTAGTGCGCGGAGGGCGGGCGGCCCGACGGCCACCCGCCCTCCGGACGTCACTCTCAGGCGTTCGCGATGCGCTCGCGCAGCGCCTCGAGCTGACGCGTGAGCTCCGCGGGGAGCTTGTCACCGAACTGGCCGAAGTACTCCTCCGTCATGTCCGCTTCCATGCTCCACGCCTCCGGGTTCAGCTCGAAGAGCTGCTCGTAGAGGCCCTCGGGGACGTCGAGGCCATCAGTGTTGATGTCGCCCTTGGCCGGGATGCGGCCGGAGATCGCATCCTCCGCCTCCACCTCGCCGTTGATGCGACGCAGCGCCCACTCGATCGGACGGGAGTTGTCACCGAAGCCGGGCCACATGAAGTTGCCGTCCTCGTCCTTGCGGAACCAGTTGACCTGGAAGATGCGCGGCGCCCCGTCTCCGAGCTTCTCGCCCATCTCCAGCCAGTGGCCCCAGTAGTCGGCCATGTTGTAGCCGCAGAACGGCAGCATGGCGAACGGGTCCCGGCGCAGCGCGCCCACGGCGCCCTCCGCGGCAGCAGTCTGCTCCGAGGAGACGGTGGCCCCCACGAACACGCCGTGGTTCCAGTCATAGGACTCGGAGATCAGCGGCACGTTGGAGGCGCGGCGGCCACCGAACAGGATGATGTCCACCGGCACTCCGGCCGGGTCCTCCCAGTTGTCCGCGATCGTGGATGCCTGATCGGCCCGCACGGTGAAGCGACTGTTCGGGTGCGCGGAGAGCGTGCCGGACTCGGGAGTCCAGTCGTTACCGTGCCAGTCGATCAGGTGTGCGGGCACCTCATCGGTCATGCCCTCCCACCACACATCGCCGTCGTCGGTCAGCGCCACGTTCGTGAAGATCGTGTCGTGGTCGAGGGCGTTGAGCGCCACCGGGTTGGTCTTCTCGGAGGTGCCGGGAGCCACGCCGAAGAAGCCCGCCTCGGGGTTGATCGCGTAGAGGCGACCATCCTCGCCGGGACGCATCCAGGCGATGTCATCGCCCACGGTCTCCACCTTCATGCCGGGGATGGTGGGCCGCAGCATGGCGAGGTTGGTCTTGCCGGTGGCCGAGGGGAAGGCACCGGTCAGGTAGTAGACCTTGCCCGTGTTCTCCATGGTGAGCTTGAGGACGAGCATGTGCTCTGCCATCCAGCCCTCGTCGCGGCCGAGCACGGATGCGATGCGGAGCGCGTAGCACTTCTTGCCGAGCAGCGCGTTGCCGCCATAGCCGGAGCCGTAGGACCAGATCTCGCTGGTCTCCGGGAAGTGGGTGATGTACTTCTCGTCATTGCACGGCCACGTGATGTCCGCCCGCTCGGTACCGTCCGCGTCCACGAGCGGGTAGCCGACCGAGTGCACCGCGGGCACCCAGAAGGCGCCGTCGTTGATGAGGTCGAGCGCCTCCCTGCCCATGCGGGTCATGATGCGCATGTTGACCACCACGTACGGGGAGTCGGTGACCTCGACCCCCAGCTGCGAGATCTTCGATCCGAGCGGGCCCATGGAGAAGGGGATCACGTACATGGTGCGTCCACGCATGGAACCGTCGAAGAGGCCCTTCAGGGTTACCTTCATCTCGGCCGGGTCCGCCCAGTTGTTGGTGGGGCCCGCGTCCTCCTCCTTTTCGGAGCAGATGTAGGTGCGGGACTCGACGCGTGCCACGTCAGAGGGGGCGGAGCGGGCGAGGAAGCTGTTCGGGCGCTTCTCCTCGTTCAGGCGGATGAACATCCCCGAATCGACCATCTCCTGGTTCAGGCGGTCGCGCTCCTCGATGGAGCCGTCGCACCAGTAGACGGTGGCCGGCTTGGTCAGCTCGGCAATCTCCGTCACCCACGCAACGAGATCAGCGGGGGCATTGGGGGGAGCATTCTCCGTAATCTGGGTGGCATCGACAGTCATGGTTCTCCTCATCGTCTGCTCGCCATACGCGGTCACCACTGCGAGCCCGTTGGTCAACTGTTCGGTACCGCTGCCCCAATCCTCCACCGGACTCTCGGCCCCGAGCAACGACGAAGGGCCCACATCGGCCATGGTGAGACGTTTCGCTACGGTGGAATTCGCTGCAGTCGAACGGTCGGAGACCGCGTCGGACAACGGACGTGGCTACCGCCAACTCTTCCGGAGTCCCCGGAGCTA
>JAAZBW010000461.1 GCA_012513625.1 Actinomycetales bacterium
CGAGGTAGTTGTTGGCGCAGAAGTTGAGCGCCTCCCCCGCCGCGGTGCCCACGCCCGCCCGCTGCGGGGTGGTGAGCTCCCGCTCGGACTTCCACAGGCCGGCCGCCCGGATCTCGTCCAGTTCGGCCGTCAGTTGCTCCCTGATCCCGTACATCATTCGCTCCAATCGAAGATGACCTTGCCGCACGCCCCGGAGCGCGCGGTCTCGAATGCCTCCGCCCAGTCCTCCGGTGCGAACCGGTGGGTGATGACGGAGCGCACCTGGTCCCGCAGTTCCGCGGAGGACTGCAGCATGAAGCTCATCCGGTACCAGGTGGAGAACATCTTGCGTCCGTAGACCCCGCGGATGGTCAGCATGTTGGCGATGACCGTTCCCCAGTCGATCTGGAATGGCCGCGCCGGGATGCCGAGCAGCGCCACGTCCGCGCCGTGGGTGCAGTTGTCCACGATGTCCGCGAGTGCGGTGGGCGCGCCGGACATCTCGAGCGCCACATCGAAGCCCTCGGTCATGCCGAGTTCGCGCCGCACGTCTGCGAGGGATTCGCGGCCCACATCGACGGCGCGGGTCACCCCGACCCCGCGGGCCAGGTTCAGGCGGGCCTCGGCCACGTCGGTGATGACCACGTGGCGGGCGCCCGCGTGCCGGACGACGGCGGCGGCCATGATCCCGATAGGGCCGGCGCCGGTGATGAGCACGTCGTCTCCCGGGATCTCGGCCTGCAGGGCGGTGTGGACGGCGTTGCCGAGGGGGTCGAAGAGGGCGCCGAGGTCCGGGTCGATCACCTCGGACTGCACCCACACGTTGGCGGCGGGCACCACCACGTAGTCGGCGAACGCGCCGTCCCGGTTCACGCCGATGGAGTTGGTGCGGATGCACATCTGGCGGCGTCCCGAGCGGCAGTTGCGGCACCGTCCGCAGATCACGTGGCCCTCCACGGACACGCGCAGGCCCACCCGGAGTTCGTCTGCGCCGTCACCCTCGGTGACGCCGGGGCCGATCTCCACGATCTCGCCGTAGAACTCGTGCCCGATCACCATCGGCGGGTGCAGCTGCTCCGCGGCCCAGGGGTCCCAGTCGAGGATGTGGAGGTCGGTGCCGCAGAGGCCCGCCCGCATGACCCGGATCTTGACCTCGCCAATGCCGGGCTCCGGTTCGGGGATCTCCCGCAGCTCGAGCCCCGGGCCGGCCTGCGTCTTCATCAACGCATGCACGTGTGCCTCCTGGATGTGGATGGTGGAGGCAAGCCTATCCGCGCCCCGCGATCGGGACATCGCCGCCACCCACCCGCCCGCCGTGGAAAGCAAAAGGGCCCTCCCTTCTGGGGAGAGCCCTTTGTAGCCCCGACCGGATTCGAACCGGCGCCGCCGCCTTGAGAGGGCGGTGTCCTAGGCCACTAGACGACGGGGCCTTGCAGCTCGAGAAACGTTACCGGTTCTGCGGATTCTGCTTCAACTCGCGAGGACGTGACGTTCGTCGCGCGCTGGCTGGGGTACTAGGACTTGAACCTAGAATGACGGTACCAGAAACCGTTGTGTTGCCAATTACACCATACCCCAAGGGGGTACCTTCTCCCCGTTCCCGGGGCATCGGCACCAGTCGTACACTTTACCCGAACCCCGCCCTCGGGCCCAACCCGAACCCCCCTCCGGGAGCTCGATTCCGGGGTGATCTCGCTTACGATCCGGCCACCGGCCGCCAGGAGAATGATGTCCCCCGCCTTCCGCCGCCGCACACTCGCGCCCCTGCTGGGCGCGGTACTCGCGCTCGCCTCCTGCACGGCGACCGTGCCCCAGGAAGCCGAGCCGTCGCGTCCCACGGCCACGCACGATCCGGTGCCCCTCTCCTCGTTCGACCTCTCGGGCCTCTCCGAACTCGGTTACGAGCACAACCCCAACCTCGAGAGCGCGAACCTCACCCAGTGGCAGTCCCCCGGCTGCATCGTGCAGGCCCTCGTGGCCCCCACCGTGGGTTCGGGAGACGACGCGGCAGACTCCGTGGCCGCGTTCGACTCCCTCGGGCCCGAGTTCACGGGCCTCACCGAGGGCGGATGGGTGCGGCTCCCCCTCGGGGAGGGCGGCACCCTCACAATGACCGTGCGGAAGGGGGCCGTGTCCCTCGACGGCGCGGCCGCACCGATCGACGTGGCCGCCCGCTCCGTGGGCGAGGTGGGGACCCTGTTCGTGATCACCCACTCGTGCGAGCAGGATGCGCAGAACCCCACCTCGATCGAGGGCGTGGTTCAGCGGATCATCCTCGACGGCGTCCTCAACCCGGACGCCTGAGCGCGGCGGCGCCGCCGCCCATGGGTGGTGGCGGTGCCGAAACTGCTCCTACTTCTTCTGCTGGCCCCGCTTCTGCTGCGCCCGCTGGATCGCTGCCCACTCGTCGCGGAGGCCCACGGTGCGGTGGAACAGCATCTCCGCGTCCGGATCGAGCGCGAAGTAGCCCAGGCGCTCGAACTGGACCACCTCGCCCGGCTCCACCTCCGCAAGCGCCGCCTCTACCTTGGCGTGACGCACCTCGCGGGAGGTGGGGTTGAGATCGTCGAGCGGCTCACCTGTGGACCCGCCGGGAACCTCGGCCGTGAACAGTCGGTCGTACAGGTGCGCGGTGGCGTCCACGGCGTGCGGAGCGGACACCCAGTGCATGGTGGACTTCACGCGGCGCCCGTCCGGCGCGTTACCGCCGCGGGTCTCCGGATCAAAGGTGGCGAGCACCTCCACCACGGTGCCGTCCTCGTCCTTCACCACGTCCTGGGCAGTCACGAAGTAGGCGCCGCGCAGCCGTACCTCACGGCCCGGGGAGAGCCGGAAGAACCGGGGCGGCGGCACCTCGGCGAAGTCCTCGCGCTCGATGAAGAGCGAGCCCGTGAACGGGACCGAACGCACGCCGTCGTCCTCATTCTCGGGATTGTTGGCCAACTCCACGTATTCGACGACGGGCTCCCCCGCCTCGTCGACGGGCCAGTTGGTGAGGGTGAGCCGCAGCGGTTCGAGGACCGCCATCCGGCGCTGGGCGGTCAGGTTGAGCTGGCGGCGCACCACTGCCTCGAACGCCTCGAACGCGTGGCGCGCGTTGGTGCGGGAGTTGCCGATCTCGTGGAGGAACTCCTTGATGGCCGAGGCGGGATAGCCGCGGCGGCGCATTCCGCGCAGGGTGGGCATGCGCGCGTCGTCCCAGCCGTCCACCACGGCGTCGTCCACGAGCTTCTTCAGACGCCGCTTGGAGGTCACGGTGTGGGTGAACTCGAGGCGCGCGAACTCGATCTGCTTGGGCCGGTCGTACGGGAGCGGCAGGTGGTCGAGGAACCAGTCGTAGAGAGGGCGGTGCACATCGAACTCGAGGGTGCACATGGAGTGGGTGACTCCCTCGATGGCGTCCGACTGGCCGTGCGCCCAGTCGTACGTGGGATAGATGACCCACTCGTCGCCGGTGTTGTGGTGGTGGGCGTGGCGGATCCGGTACATCACAGGATCACGGAGCCACATGTTGTCCGACTGCATATCGATCTTCGCGCGCAGCGCCATCGCCCCGTCCGGGAACTCCCCCGCCCTCATCCGGCGCAGCAGGTCCAGGCTCTCTACGGGCGGGCGGTCCCTGAAGGGCGACTCCACGCCGGGGGCGCCGTAGCCGCCCCGCTGCTGGGAGATAGTCTCCGCGTCCTGCTCGTCCACGTACGCGAGGCCCCTGTCCACCAGGTACTCGGCCCACTCGTAGAGCTGCCCGAAGTAGTCGGAGGCGTGGAGCACCTCGGCCGGTTCGAACCCCAGCCACTCGATGTCCTCCACGATCGCCTCCACGTACTCCACCTCCTCGGACTCGGGGTTCGTGTCATCGAGGCGGAGCTTGCAGACGCCGCCGAAGTCCTCCGCCACCCCGAAGTCCTGGAAGATCGCCTTCGCGTGCCCGATGTGGAGGTAACCGTTCGGCTCGGGGGGGAAGCGGGTCTGGACGCGGGCATAGGTTCCGTCCGCGAGGTCCTCGCGCACGATCTCCCGGACGAAGTCGCTGGCACCGGGAAAGGTCTCGGGAGTGGTCGCGGGGGTGGTCATGGCCTTCAAGTTAGCACCGTTCGTAGGAGGCCCTCCGCCCCGGGTGTCCCTGCCCGACGACGCCGCCCTGCCCCGCCCACCCCGCCCCGCCGGGCTGTTGCCGATTTGCGTCGTTACCCCGCACCATCGCCCCCGCCC
>JAAZBW010000462.1 GCA_012513625.1 Actinomycetales bacterium
GACATGAACATGGACAGCAGGGCCGTGATGGTCATCAGGCCGAGCAGCATCTGCCGTCCGGATCGCTTGAACGGCCGCATGAAGATGGCGGCAATGTTCTTGTCCAGGCCGTACTTCTCTGCGCCGTCCGCGATGAGGAAGCCCCCCATGAACAGGATGATCACCGGGCTGGCGAGGGTGGCGAAGTAGTCGGCGTAGCTGAGCGCCTCCTCGCCCACGGGGAGGAGTGCGGCGTCGGAGATGAGGAGGACCTCGAGCAGGATGACCGTGACCGCGGTGGCGAACAACGGTATCGCCTCGGTGATCCAGAAGACGATCGCGAACAGAAAAATGGCGAGCATCCGCTCACCGGACTCGTCGAGCCCCGGAACGTCGAGGACGATCGGGATGAGGAAGGCGAGGAGGCCGACTCCCATCCCCCACTTCTGGATCGGACGGAGGGGCGTGCGCGGAACAACCTGATCGACAGACATGTCACATCCTTGACTGGTGCCCGAAATCTCGGCCTCAGCCTAGTAGCGCAGGTCCACGGCCGGTTCTGGGTCCCAGTCCGCGAGCATCTGCGCAGATGCGCATGAGAAACGTGCTCCGACGGCGCGAGGGGCCCGCGTTTCCGCGGGCCCCTCGGGGTTAATCCGGTCTCACCGACCGGTGGTCCTCACCTGTCAGGCGCGCGCCTTCTCCCGCATCTCGAAGGTCTCGATCACGTCGCCCTCCTCGATGTCCCGGAAGCCGATGCCGATACCGCACTCGAAGCCCTCGCGGACCTCGGTGACATCGTCCTTCTCCCGGCGGAGAGATTCGATCTTGAGGTTGTCCCCCACCACCACGCCATCGCGCAGCAGTCGGGCCGAAGTTCCACGCCGGATGGTGCCGGAGCGGATGATCGAACCCGCGATGTTGCCGAACTTGGAGGAACGGAACACCTGACGGATCTCGGCGGTGCCGAGGCCGACCTCCTCGTACTCGGGCTTCAGCATGCCCTTGAGGGCCGCCTCAACCTCTTCGATGGCCTGGTAGATCACCGAGTAGAACTTCATCTCGACGCCCTCGCGGTCGGCGAGTTCTGCCACCCGCTCGGCGGGCCGGACGTTGAAGCCGATGATCACGGCATTGTCCACGGTGGCGAGGTTCACGTCGTTCTGCGTGATGGCACCCACACCGCGGTGGATGATCCGCAGCGCGACCTCCTCGCCCACGTCGATCTTGAGGAGCGAGTCCTCGAGCGCCTCCACGGTGCCCGACGTGTCGCCCTTCAGGATGAGCGTCAGGTTCTCCACCTTGCCCTGCTTCAGCGCCTCGTCGAAGGTCTCGAGCGAGATGCGCTTGCGGCGGCGGGCCAGGGTGGCGGCGCGTTCGACGGCCGAACGCTTGTCCGCGATCTGGCGGGCGGTGCGATCGTCTGGCGCGACGATGAAGGTGTCTCCGGCACGCGGCACGGACGTGAGTCCGAGCACCTGCACCGGGCGGGAGGGCAGTGCCTCCTCGACCGTGCCACCCTTGTCGTCGAACATGGCGCGGACGCGGCCGTGTGCGGTTCCCGCCACGATGGCGTCACCCACCCGAAGGGTTCCGGTCTGCACAAGCACCGTGGCCACCGGGCCGCGACCCCTGTCGAGGTTGGCCTCGACAGCCACGCCGCGTGCGTCCCGGTCCGGGTTGGCGGTGAGCTCGAGTGCGGCGTCCGCAGTGAGTAGCACCGCCTCCAGGAGGGAGTCGATGCCCTCACCCTTGAGCGCGGAGACGTCCACGAACATCGTGTCGCCACCGTACTCCTCGGCCACCAGGTTGTACTCGGTGAGCTGCTGACGGATCTTCGACGGGTTTGCACCCTCACGGTCGATCTTGTTGACCGCCACCACGATCGGCACACCGGCCGA
>JAAZBW010000463.1 GCA_012513625.1 Actinomycetales bacterium
CGGCATCCCCCGGAGATTCTCGGCAAGCGAGGTGGGCGCCGATCTGCGGTTCCAGGGCCAGCGGTCGAGCACCTGCTTGGGGACACCGCGGGCAGAGAAGAGACCGTTGAGCGGCCAGCGGCCTGCGGATGTGAGGAGCTCCCGGATGCCCTCCCGTGGAATCTTCTCCACCGGCTTCCCCATGACGCACCCGGCGCAACGTCCGAGCCACGCGCCGGTGAGGCGCTCGCGGGCCGTGCCGGGCACGGGTTCCCGGATCGGGGCGGGAGTGAGCTGCGCAGCCATTCCCTCCCAGGTGGAGGGCTCGTCAGCTGCCCGCCCGGCGTCCGGGGGGCGGGCGTCCAGTTCGATCAACAGCTCGCGCGCGAGGTCGCGCAGATGCGGCGGCGCTGGATCCGGGCTCGCGCCGGAGACCGCGGGTGTGAGGGAACCGCCAGCGGAGGTCCAGCGTTCCGCGAGGTCCGCGAGCTCCCGGCCCTCGCAGGCGGACTGCACGAGTTCGTGCGGGAGGAGGTCCTCGGGCTGCGCCCAGGTCAGTCGCACCGCTACTCCACCCCCTGGGGACTGGCGGGCGAGGCGGAGAGTACGGACTCGAGGGATGCGGCCATCGCGGTGAGGCGAGCGGCGTCAGCTGCCACGAGCTCGAGCACTGTGTCCGCATGCCTCACCGCCCATTCGGTGAGGGGCGTTCGCGATGCGGTCTCCACCTCGGCCAGCACATGCTGCGGGACTGCTCCCGGCCCGTGCAGGCCGGCACAGACGGCACCAGCCATCACTGCGATGGAGTCGGAGTCCCGGCCGTAGTTGGCTGCCGCGAGCACGGCTGGCCAGTACTGCCCCCGGTATGCGAGCGCGAGACCAAGGGCTACGGGCAGCTCCTCGATCGACATTGTCCGGCTGGGCCGGCGAGCATCCGCGTCCATGTTGCGGTATTCGGCACCCACGGAGTCATAGGGGGCCACCGCCGCGCGGATGGCCGCGGCGAGGGCGCGCGCGTCGTCGTCGTCCTGCGGGACGGGAGTCTCGGCGACGGCGGAGGCGACCGCTGCGATCGCCGCGCGCGTGCCGTCGTGGGCCACGTCGAGGGCCGACGCGAGCACGTCGTCGATTGTGGACCCCGGGCGGACGGCCGCGGCGACGGCGGCTGCGAAGACGCCCGCGGCCTCTCGCCCGTAGGAGGACTGGTGGGCGCCGGCGATGTCGATCGCCTCGGCATAGGCGCCGTGGGGGTTGCCAGGGTGCGTGAGGCCCACCGGGGCCATATACATGGCGGCCCCGCAGTTGACGACGTTGCCGACGCCCGCCTCGCGCGGGTCCACGTGGCCGTAGTGGAGGCGGCCCACGATCCACTTCTCCGCGAAGAAGACCCGGTTCATGAGGACCGTCTCCGTCTCGAGCTCCGGAATCCACCGCGGTTCGTGAAGCATGATCGGTGAGAGGACGGCTGCCACGTCGTAGGCAGTCAGGTGGCGGCGCACCCGTTCGTAGGTCTCGATCACGGCGATCGTCATGAGGGTGTCGTCCGTGATGTGCCCATCGCCCTTGTGGTACGGCGCCAGTGGCCGGGCGGTGCGCCAGTTGGAGTTGAAGGGTGGGACGATCCCGGTGATCCTCCCCCCGTGTCGCTCCTCGATCTGTTCAGGAGTCCATCCCTCCACCGCACCGCCAATCGCGTCCGCCACCGCCG
>JAAZBW010000036.1 GCA_012513625.1 Actinomycetales bacterium
CCGACTGTGTGGTTAAGGTTTTCGCCCTCCCCCGCCGACTGTGTGGTTAAGGTTTTCGCCCTCTCTCGCCGACTGTGTGGTTACGTCTCCGCGAATCCACCGTCGAGTGTGTGGTTTGGGTTCGGCTCGTCGAACCCAAACCACACACTCGACGCATCTGGGGGCATTCCATGCGCTTCTTGGGCTCCCTCCGGAACGGTGGGATGATGGTGGGGCGATGAACACCCCTTCTCCGGACCACGAGTCCCTCGATCAGGCGCGCCGTCACGGCACCCACCCCACGTCCGGCGACGCGGCAAACGTGACCCGGCCAGACGTCGTCTGCGATCCCCACCCACCGGACGCGGAGCGGCAGACGGAACCAGACGCCGTCGACGATCCGCCGAAGCCGCCGAAACAGGCAGACCCCCACAAGACCCCCATCCCACGCGAGATCTGGGCGATCGTGGTGGCGGCGTTCTTCATTGCGGTGGGATTCGGGCTGATCGCGCCGGTGTTGCCGCTGTTTGCGGACCAGTTCTCGGTCTCGGTCACGGCCACCACGATCGTGGTCAGCGCGTTCCCCATGCTGCGCCTGCTGTGGGCTCCCGCGGCCGGCGGGATCCTCACGCGGTGGGGCGAGAAGCCCACGTATATGACTGGGGTGGTGATTGTGGCGGCGTCGTCGGCGGCCACGGCCTTCGCCAACTCGTACATGGAGCTGCTCGTCTACCGCTCGCTCGGCGGAATCGGTTCCGTGATGTTCACGGTCTCCGCGATGGCGATGATCGTGAAGTATTCGCCCGTACTGATGCGCGGGAAGGTCTCGGCGCTGTACGGCTCAATGTTCCTGATCGGGAACGTGATCGGGCCGATCGCCGGCGGACTTCTTGCCGGGCTTGGCATCCGCGCGCCGTTCCTCATCTACGCGGGCACCCTGCTGGTGGCCGTGGGCGTGGTGGCCTGGATGCTGCGCGATGTGGAGGAGCGTTCGCACGGGGGCGGGCGCGGCGTTCGCGGGGCCCTCGGCGGGCGGGGCGGACGGCGTGGGCGCGGCGGGCGTGGGCGCGGTGGGCGCGGTGGGCGTGGGGGGCGTGGTCCCGGCGGCCGGGCTCGCCTCGACGCCACCCAGTTGCCGCCCATGACACTCGCCGAGGCGTTCGCCGATCCGGTCTACCGCGCCACGCTCTCCTCCGGCTTCGCCAACGGCTGGGCCAACTTCGGCATCCGGAACGCGCTGGTGCCCCTGTTTGTGGCATTCGCGATCTCCAATGAGAGCTGGGTGGCGGGCATGATCATGGCCTGTTTCGCAGCGGGGAACGCGGCCGCGCTGCCCTTCTCCGCCCGGTTCACGGACAACGTGGGACGCAAGCCGGTGGTGATCTGGGGAATGCTGATCAACGGCGCCCTGACCGGGGTGTTCGGCCTGATGGGAGACATGATCCCGCTCGCGATCGTGTCCGCGCTCGCGGGCGCGGGTGCGGGCCTGATGAACCCGGGGCAACAGGCCTCGGTGGCGGATGTGATTGGTTCCAACCGCTCGTCCGGCCAGGTGCTCGCCGTGTTCCAGATGGTCCAGGACGTGGGGGCCATCGTGGGCCCGGTCCTGGCTGGCCTGATCGCCGACTCCTGGGGCTTCGGCTGGGCCTTCGCCATGACCGGCGTGCTCATGATGGTCTGTGTGATTCCATGGCTCTCCGCGGATGAACCGCTGGAGCGAGCCAGGTCCGCCTCCCCAGCGGCGTAGCTCGACCGGCTGGCGCGAACGCCTGCACCCGGCCAGCTGCGCCGCGAGTCAGGACAGATCTTCCGCCCGGGCCGCCAATCCCTCCGCGGCCGGGCCGCCAATCCCTCCGCGCCCGGGCCGCCGATCCCTCCCCCCGCCCCGCCACAATCCGCCCCTCCGGTCCCCCGAAATCCAAAGTTGAGCCTCCCAAGCTCAACTGTTCGCCGACGGCGTACAGAATCGGGAAGGGGCCGAGCCTCCTCAGCGTTGAACCACATAGAAGGCCGCAAACGGCCGACCGCCCCCGGGCCTCCCGGGCGGCAACAACTTCACAACGAACAATCCACAACGATTACAGAAAGGTGCGTGCCCACTATGGCTACTCGCTACGACCCCTTCGCGGAGCTCTCCGCTCTCATGAACTCCACCCTGCGCCAGACGGCCCCGGCCATGCCTATGGACCTCTACCGCGAGGACGACATCTACACCGCCAAGCTCGACCTCCCGGGCGTGGACCCCTCCACCATCGACATCGATGTGGAGGACCGCACCCTCACCATCCGCGCCGAGCGCCCCACCACGAAGGACGAGGGCCTCGAGTGGATCTCCAAGGAGCGCACGAGCGGCACCTACGCCCGCCAGATGACCCTCGGATACGGCCTCGACCTCACCAAGGTCGAAGCCTCCTACACCGACGGCGTCCTCACCCTCACCATCCCCGTCGCCGACGAGGCGAAGCCCCGCAAGATCCAGGTCAGCACCGGCGGCTCCACCACGAGCATCGAGTCCTGACCCCGCCTCCCGTTTATCGGGAGCCTCATTAACGACGACGGTCGGCCCACCCGGGTCGGCCGTCGTTTCGTTTGTCGGCAGTTGCGCCCCGTCACGCCCGCCCGCCGCCGCCGGCGGGAGCGCGGCGCCGCCGCCGTCCATCCCAGCGAACCCCGAGCGCACGTGGGCCTTTCGAACCAGACGGAAGCTTCGCCGTCGGGGCTGTAACGCTTTTGTGACCAAACTGTGTCGTCTCGGGATGCAGACGGTGAGGTCCGGAGATAGCTTCGAGGCATGCGAATTCGTCCGGGAAGACTCGAAGACTCCGCCGCCATCAACAGGGCGGGGCTACGGATCAACACCCGCGTGCGGCCGGAGGCGATGGTGGTGGCCGAGGAGGAGGACGGGAGCGTCCTCGGCTTCGCGTACATCTTCCGCTCGAACATGCACCCCTCGCGCTACTGGGCCACGGTGCGGGTGCGGGAGGAACGCCGCCGGGAGGGGCTCGGCACTCGCCTGATCAGCGAGGTCGCGAAGGAGCGCCAGGTCCAGGCGCCCTTCTACTTCCGCGGCCGTGAGAACGATCCGGCGGTGAAGTGGTTGAAGTCGCTGAAGGGCCGGGAGTTCCAGACGAGTCCGCCCATGGAGTTGCCGCTCACGGACGAGCGCAACCAGGAGTGGTTCCGCCACCTCCCGGGCGCGCCCGCGGGTGTGGACGTGGTGCCTGCGAGCGCTCTCAGCCAGGAGACGATCCTCGAGGCGTTCCTCGATACGTACCGGTGGGTGCACGAGCAGTGGTCGCGGCCGGCCTCGCGCGAGTACGTGGCGAGCGTGTACGGCCCCGATCTGCAGGACGATCTCGATCAGGACATCTCGAGCTTCGCGGTGCGCGGGCTCGGCACCCCGGAGCAGGAGGTGCTTGCGGGGATCTGGTCCTTCCACGAGTCGCTGACCACTCTCGACGCGGTGGGAGAATCCGTGCTCGAGGACGATCCGGATGCGGACCAGCTGGTGGCCGCCGTCCTGAACCGCACGGTTGCTGCCGCGGCGGAGAAGGGCTTCGAGGCCCTCAACCTTGACGGCTACGCCACGGACCGGCACATGTACCCGCTGGAGCGCTCGGCTCCCACGGTGACGGGCACGGGCCTCGTGTGGATCGAGTACGACCCGCCGGAAGCCTGACCACCCGTCTACGCCGACTGTGTGGTCAAAATCCCGCAAAACCAGCATCGACTGTGTGGCTTAAGTCGAAAACCCGACGTCGAGTGTGTGGTTAAAGTCGGCGCGCCGACTTTAACCACACACTCGACGGGTCTTGCGGAGACTTAACCACACAGTCGATGTCAGGTTTCTCGCCGAGTGTGTGGCGAAGGTACTTGGCCACACACTCGACGGTGTTTGTGCGGAACCTAAGCCACACAGTCGGCGTAGGTGACGGCACCTGGTGCCGGACATGACTGACGCCGCCCCCACCAACGGGAGCGGCGTCGTCGTCGTCAATCAGAACCCGCCACGGGTCGGGACACGGTCACCCGCGTGCCCAGGCCCGCGCCGAGCAGGGAAACCTACAGCTTCGCCTGCCACTTGTTGGCCCACACCAGCTCGTTCGGCTGGCCCTTGAACTCGGACTTGCCCTCGAGCTTGTCGATCGTGGCCAGCACGTTTGCCTCGTTCGGGTGGTACGAGTTGATGTAGCACTTCACCATGGTGGCGTCGTGCAGGTGCGTGGTGAAGTTGTGGGAAACCATGAACGTGGGCACCTCGTACACGTACCAGGGCACCTCGTTGGACATGGCGGTCTTCCACTGGATGCGGTAGTTGTTCTGCGCGCCGTAGCCGATGACCTCGGCGAGCACGAGCGCCGCATCCACGTCCTCGCGGTACTTCAGCGTGGGGCCCTTCACCCGGGTGTGGCCGTCGTTGACCTCCACCTCGTAGCCGCGGCGCGTGAGCTCGTCCACGTAGAAGTTGAGCATCTTGGCCTCGCCGCCGCCGGCGATCCCGCCCACCTCACCGGTGAGGTGGTAGATGCGGATCCGCTTGTGCTGCTCGGGGTTGAGCGGCAGCTCGTCCAGCGTGTTCTTGACCAGCGTGATGCCCAGGTCCGCAGCGTGGTCGCGCATCTCGAGGTGCTCGGGCGAACCCACAACCTCGAGGTCCTCGGGCGTGCGCAGCAGCGTGCCGTTGGCCTGCCGCTCGTGCAGGCGCAGCTTGGCCTTGAGGCCGAGGATGCGGCGGTTCGCGTCATCGAGGCGCTCCTTGGTGATCACGCCGTTCTCCACGCCGGCCTTCATGAAGCCGAAGTCCTCCTCGAGGTTGTTGAAGAAGAGGAACGCGTCGCAGCCGGCGGCGATCGAGAGTGGCACGTAGTCCTCGCGGCGCATCGCGGCGGTCATGCCGAGCATGTGCGAGGCGTCCGTGATGATGGCGCCGTTGAAGCCGAAGTTGGTCTTGAGCAGGCCGTTGAGCAGCTCGTCCGCGAGCGTGGCCGGCAGGATGTCCTTGTCCTCCAGCTCCGGGTCCAGCTGCTTCTGGTATTCGGGCAGTGCGATGTGGCCGGCCATGATCATCTCCACGCCGTTCGCAA
>JAAZBW010000464.1 GCA_012513625.1 Actinomycetales bacterium
CGGCAGAACTCGCTCGGCCCCGCCATGGCGGAGGTGCGCGAGTTGGGGTTTGGGGTGGCGCTCCACACGGCGGGCGCCTACCCGCGTCGCCTCGCGGAGGTGCTCCCGCTCGTGGACTGGGTAGGCCTGGATATCAAGGCTCTGCCGGAGGACTACGGCCAGGTGGCCGGGGTGGCGGCGGGCGGGGCAAAGGCGTGGGATTCCCTCGACGCGCTGCTCGCGTCCGGGGTGGAGCACGAGGTGCGGCTCACCGTGCACCCCAACTCGCCGCAGGCGGGGAGCGCGGTGGAGATCGCCCGGCGGGTGAAGGCGCGGGGCGTGCGGGCGTTCGCGCTGCAGAACGCCCGGCTCGAGGGCACGCGGGCGCGATTCCAGCGGGAGGCCTCCGTGTGGAACACGGCGGCGTGGGCCGCGGAGTTCGCGCGGCTCGCCGCGGAGATCGAGGCCCTCGGGTGGGAGACGTTCGAGGCCCGCTGAGGCACGCCTCCCGGGCCTCCCCCTACCCCGGCTGTTGCCGGTTTCCGTCGCTATCCCCCCTGCGTGGAGTGGGCGGCGCGGACGCTGGCAGCTGTGATGCACCCCATATACGATGACAACCATGCTCGCCGCGCCTCGCGGCAGGACCATGGGCCAGAGCCGACCCTGGAGGATTCGTGATCACACTCGGTACCCCGAGTCTCGTCATCGTCGCCGTTATCGCTGTCATCGCGCTGGCCGCCCTGCTGGTGGCACTGGTGCTGCGGAAGGGGGTCCTCACCGAATCCGATGGCACCCCCGCCATGCAGCAGATCGCCACAGCAATCCAGGAGGGTGCGCAGGCCTACCTCACCCGCCAGTTCCGCACGCTCATCCTGTTCGCCGCCGTGGTGTTCGCGCTCCTCTTCCTCCTGCCGGGTGAGACCGGCATCAAGGTGGGCCGCTCCATCGCGTTCCTCGTGGGCGCCACGTTCTCGGCTGCGATCGGCTACCTCGGCATGTGGCTCGCCGTGCGCGCGAACGTCCGGGTGGCGGACGCGGCCCGCAGGGAGAACGGGGCAGCCAGGGGCGCCTCGATCGCACTCCGCACGGGCGGTGTGGTGGGAATGAGCGTGGTGGGCCTCGGCCTCCTCGGCGCCGCGCTCGCCGTGCTGATCTACCGGGAGAACGCGCCAACGGTGCTGGAGGGCTTCGGCTTCGGCGCCGCACTGCTGGCCATGTTCATGCGCGTGGGCGGCGGCATCTTCACCAAGGCCGCAGACGTGGGGGCGGACCTCGTGGGAAAGGTGGAGGCCGGAATCCCGGAGGACGATCCGCGCAACGCCGCCACGATTGCAGACAATGTGGGGGACAACGTGGGCGACTGCGCCGGCATGGCGGCAGACCTGTTCGAGTCCTACTCCGTAACCCTCGTGGCCTCGCTCATCCTCGGGCGGGCCGCGTTCGGCGAGCACGGCATCATCTTCCCGCTCCTCGTGGCCGCAGTCGGCGCGTTCGTGGCGCTGCTCGGCATCATGATCACCCGCACGCGCGCCGGAGAGTCGAGCCTGCGCGCGATCTACCGCGGCTTCTACATCTCGGCCGTCCTGGGCCTCGCGCTCTCCGCGATCGTCGCCTACGCCTACCTTCCCTCCACGTTCGCCGGCCTCTCCGGGGTGACCCCCGTCGTCGCCGCCCAGGTGGGCGACCCTCGCCTGCTGTCCACCCTCGCCGTGGCGATCGGGATCGTGCTCGCGGGAATCATCCTGTGGCTGACCGGCTACTTCACCGGCACCGACCACCGGCCCACGTGGCAGGTGGCCTCGCGCACCCGCACCGGCGCCGCCACCGTGGTGCTCGCCGGGATCGGGGTTGGCTTCGAGTCCGCCGTCTACACGGCCGGGATCATCGCCGCGGCAATCCTCGGATGCGTGCTCCTCGCCGGCGGTTCCATCTGGCTCTCGCTGTTCCTCATCGCCCTCGCCGGGTGCGGCCTGCTCACCACCGTGGGCGTGATCGTGGCCATGGACACCTTCGGCCCCATCTCGGACAACGCGCAGGGAATCGCAGAGATGTCCGGTGACGTCGATGAGGCCGGCGGCCAGATCCTCACCGACCTGGACGCGGCCGGGAACACCACCAAGGCCATCACCAAGGGCATCGCGATCGCCACCGCCGTACTCGCCGCCACCGCCCTGTTCGGCGCCTACAACGACGCCGTACTCCAGGCCCGCGCCACCCTCGGCGGCGTGGCGGATGCGTACGGTGACCTGCTCGTTGCCGCCATGACGGACTATTCAATCGTTTCTCCCGTGACCCTCGTGGGCGTGATCCTGGGCGCCGCCGTGGTGTTCCTGTTCTCCGGCCTCGCCATCGACGCCGTCACTCGCGCCGCCTCCACCATCGTGTTCGAGGTGCGCCGCCAGTTCCGCGAGATCCCCGGCATCATGGAGGGAACCGGTCGCCCCGAGTACGGGCGCGTGGTGGACATCTGCACCAAGGAGTCCCTGACCGAGCTCACCACCCCGGGTCTGCTGGCCGCCTTCGCGCCGATCGCCGTGGGCTTCGGGCTCGGCGTGGGCCCGCTCGCGGGCTTCCTCGCCGGCTCGATCGCCGCGGGCGTGCTCATGGCCGTCTTCCTCGCCAACTCCGGCGGCGCCTGGGACAACGCGAAGAAGATTGTGGAGGACGGCAACTTCGGTGGTAAAGGATCCGAGGCTCACGCCGCCTCCGTGGTGGGCGACACGGTGGGTGACCCGTTCAAGGACACCGCCGGCCCTGCCATCAACCCGCTGATCAAGGTGATGAACCTGGTGGCCGTGTTGATCGCACCCGCAGTGGTGATGATGTCCGAGGCGGAGGGCGCCTCCCACGCCACCCGCATCACCGTGGCGACCGTGGCGGCGCTCGTCGCGTTCGGCGCGATCATCGCCTCGCAGGTCCGTGCCGCCCGGCGTGCCACCCCCACGGGAGCCGAGTCGGACCCGCTCGTCCTCGCCTGACGGGAGCCTCACTCCCCCAACCCGCCGACTGTGTGGTTAAGGTTCCACACACTCCTCGCCGACTGTGTGGTCAAGGTTCCGCCCAAATCCCGCCGACTGTGTGGTTAAGGTTCCGCACAAATCCCCGCCGACTGTGTGGTTAAGGTTTCGCCCAATCCCCGCCGACTGTGTGGTTAAGGTTCCGCCTCCCACCCGCCGACTGTGTGCCGTAGGTCGGGCCCGGTCCTGCCCGTCCGCGGCCTACCCACCCGCGCGCCCACCGGCCTGCTGGTTTGTACGGGACCCGGGCTTCGTCGTCGTCTGTGGTTCTCCCCAGGCCGCGGGTTGCCCCACTCCTCCAAAGTATTCGAACGTGTGTTCGATTGTGTCAGTGGGTTCGGGAATGATGGGGGGTATGCAGACGTTCACGGATCGGCTTCGGGCCGCGGCCTCGCGGCTCGATGGGGCGTGGGCGGGTGCGCTGCCGCCGTTCGGGGCGGAGGGGACGGCACTCGCGGACCCGATCGGCCAGGTCCGCGATGACTCGCTGCTCTCGTTGGTGGATGTGGCGGGGGATCTGGCGCGATCCCAATGGTGATGGGCGCAAGCTCCCTACCGCTGGACGTGGGCCGGGCAAGGCGATACTTCACCCGCACCCAGGTGCTCGGGCTGTGGGAACGTGATGGCGGCTGCGCCTCCTGCGGCCAGACCACCTTCCTCGAAGCCCACCACAACCAGTGGTGGGACCGCGACCACGGACCCACCGACCTCACCAACGGCGTCCTCCTCTGCTCCCGCTGCCACCACCGCGTCCACGCGGACCACTGGGAGATCCACACAGACCCGGTCTCCCATGCGGTGGCCTTCATCCCACCCGCACACATCGACCCCGACCGAACACCCCGCCCGGGGGTCCACCGCCACCACCCCCGGGAACACCACCGGGAACACCCCCGGCACAACCAGACCACGGAATCTCCCGACGCAGCCTGACTGTGCGCGCGCGAAGGAACCCACAGCCTCCGCGAGCGAAGAGGTTGTCCCGCGCCCGACCGCGCGTGACGCGAACCGGACGCTGCGCCACGCCGCGCCACGGAGCATCAGCACGAGCAAGCAACGAGCACGATGACCACCACGCAACTACCACGTTGATCACAGGCGCATGCAGGGACGGTCAGTTCCCCGGAGGTTCCGGCCCGGCGCGTGCGTTGGCCGCCGCGTGGAGGCCAGTGGCCCGGCCGCCCCATACCACGGGTGCGCGTGCCGTGACCGTCACCTCCTCCCCGGCTGCCACGCAGGAGACCAGTGCCGCGCCGTTCGCGCCCGCCACCGCGCCCGCCCGGCCACACGGTGAGGGTCCGCCGTCGAGGAGCGAGCGTGCCGCGGCGAGGGCCGCGAGATCCGCCGCCGTCTGCGCCGTGCCTCGCGCCACCATCACCCCCGCCACCAGCAGCAGCCCGGCGAACACCGTGAGCAGCGCCGCCATGGTGGCGAGCGCCGTCACCGTGGCAGAGCCCCGCTCACCGCTCCGGTCTCGCCCGCCCCGCTCACCGCTCGGGCACCGCGACTGCCTCGGCGCGCGCATAAA
>JAAZBW010000465.1 GCA_012513625.1 Actinomycetales bacterium
ACGCCTACGACGCTATGGGCCTGCTGGCCGACGCCATTGAGAAGGCTGGCAGCACCGACCGCGATGCCATCCGTGAAGGACTGCTCGAGGCCCAGTTCCAGGGTCTGATGAAGGACTACGACAGGCCGTGGACGGAGACCGAGCGCGAGGCGCTGGGACGCGACGACTTCATCCTGACCGAGGTCCGCGACGGCGTGCTGGTTCCCGTCGAGAACTAGAGCGGATCCAGGATCGAGACGGCACACGAGTAGGCACACATGGCGCAGGTAATCGTTAGCGGGATCGTCCTCGGGGGCATCTACGCGTTCATCGCGCTCGGCTTCGCGATGACGTGGAGGACCACTCGAACCCTGAGCTTTGCTCAGGGGGAGTTGGTCACCCTCGGGGCGCTCCTTGGCCTCAGCCTCAATCAGGACATGGGGCTTCCGCTGTGGCTGGTCATCCCGGTCACGTTGCTTGCCGGTGCGCTCCTTGCCGTGGTCATCCAGAAGCTGGCCATCGCTCCGTTTGCCATCTCGGGTGAAAAGGGAGTGCTGGGCTGGGTCCTTGGCACCGTGGCCGTCTCGATCCTGCTGCGCAACATCTACGAGCTCATCTGGGGCCTCGAACCCCGCCGGTGGCGCTCACCATTCGGGGACGGCTACATCGGGATCGGGCCGGTGAACCTCCAGCCACAGCAGCTCGCCATCCTCACAGCTGTGGCCATCCTGGCCCTGGTGAGTGGGTGGATCCTCACTCGCACCATGTGGGGTAAGGCCTTCAACGCCGTGGCCCAGAACCCGGACGCCGCGGCACTCTCCGGAATCTCACCGAATGCCGTATCGACGGTGGCATTCGCGATCTCCGGTGCCCTCGCAGCGTTCGCGGGCATCCTCCTCGCGCCCGTCACGCTCGCCTCCGCCCACATGGGCTTCGGCCTCGTGGTCAGCGCGTTCGCAGTAGCGGTCCTCGCGGGCCTCATGTCCATGCGTGGAGCACTGGCCGTTGGTCTCGTGTTCGGCGCCTTTGAGGCGCTGGTGGCACGCTTCCTCGGTTCCGAGCTCCGCGAGATAGCCGGCCTGCTACTCCTGGTGGCGATCCTCATGATCCGTCCGAACGGAATCTTCGGGCGCGCGAAGGTGGTGAAGGTGTGAGCTCATTCCAGCGTCTCCTCGACCGGTACTACGTGCCGGCCTCCGCGGCGGCCATCCTGGCAATTGGCATCCCGCTCGTGTGGTGGTTCGGAACCTCCGGCTACTACAGCCGCATCATCAGCTCGGCCGGTCTGGCCATGATCGTGGTCCTCGGCCTCAACGTACTCTCCGGCCTCGGTGGGCAGCTCTCGCTCGGCCACGCCGGCTTCTACGCCGTGGGGGCCTACTCGGCGGCCATACTCACCGTGAAGTCCGGCCTACCCATCCTCGTGGCGATGGCCGCAGGTGTGGCGCTCGCAGGCGTCCTCGGACTACTCCTTGCCATACCCGCAATGAAGGTGTCCGGACCCTACCTCGCCGGTGTCACGCTCGCCTTCGGCATCATCGTGCACTCCATCGCCGTGAACTTCCCCGGGCTGACCGGGGGTGCCGCAGGAATCTTCCCGATCCCCGGCATCGAACTATTTGGGACGCGGCTCAGCCTCGAACAACTGAACTACCTGATCATCGTGCTCGTGGCTGCGGGCGTCTATACCGTGGGCTCCCTCATCCATTCCCGCTGGGGTCGCGCACTCCGCGCCATCAGCGGAAACCCGATCGCTGCCGCTTCCTCCGGCGTTCCTATCGTGCACGGAAAGCGAATGGCATTCCTGCTCTCTGCGATCCTCGCGGGTGGAGCGGGCAGCTTGTACGCCGTGGTGAACTCGTTTGTGAATCCGGACCCATTCCACTTCGAGCTCTCCATCCTCTTCCTCACGATGCTGATGGTGGGCGGGGTGGGAACGCTCTGGGGCCCGATCGTGGGTGTCACCATCATGATCCTCGTGGAACGCGCGCTCTCGGGAGTGGCCAACATCCAGAACGCCGTCTACGCGGTAACCCTCCTCCTCATCCTCCGATTCCTGCCACACGGGGTGGTCGGCTCTGCCCAGATCTATGGCCGCCGCCTCCTGACAAGGTTCCGACGGTCCTCGTCGCCAGGTTCCAGCACGGCCCATCCGGATGTGTCGACCGACGCCGTAGCCGAGAACGTCCTCCGCGAAACCACAGCGGATGGAGAGGTTCTCGACGACGGCGTCCCCGCGCTCGTCGTCGAGAATGTCACCCGCCGTTTCGGTGAACTGGCCGCCGTGAACGGAGTCTCCATGACCGTGCGTAGGGGCTCGGCCCACGCACTCGTGGGTCCGAACGGCGCCGGGAAGACGACTCTCTTCAACCTCATCTCCGGCGTGGATACCCCGAGCGAGGGGGAGATCACCGTTCTGGGAACCGCAACAACGGGCATGCCCGCACACCGGATTGCGGCACTCGGAGTGGCCCGTACCTTCCAGAACCTCGCACTCTTTGATGAGCTCACGGTGCTGGAGAACGTGCTCGTGGGCTCCCACCTGCGGAGTCGTCAAGGATTCCTCGACTCGCTGCTGCGAACCCCCAGGACTTTCCGTGAGGAGGGCGAGCTGGCGCACCTCGCTCACCAGATCCTGGAACTTGTCGAACTCGAGCAGTATGCGGGGGAAGACGCGGGTGGGCTCCCACAGGGACTCCGCCGCCGACTCGAACTGGCCCGAGCACTCGCCTCCGATCCGCAGCTCCTGCTCCTGGATGAGCCGGCGGCCGGCCTGAACCCCCACGAAGTGGACAAGCTGAGCGCACTCATCGGCAGGATCCGGGACAGCGGTGTGACCGTGGTGCTCGTCGAGCACCACATGAAGCTCGTGATGTCGGTCAGCGACACCGTGACCGTGCTCGACGGCGGCCGGGTCATTGCAGAGGGGCGTCCGCAGGAGGTCCAGGACAATCCCCGCGTGGCCGAGGCCTACCTCGGTGCGTCCGGCCGCACAGGAGGCACGGTCTCGTGAGCATGCTCGATGTCAGAAACCTGCACGCCTCCTACGGCGATGTGGCGGTCCTCCACGATGTGAACCTTCACGTGGACGAGGGCGAAATCATCGCCATCGTCGGAAGCAACGGCGCCGGAAAGACCACCCTCATGAGGGCGCTCTCCGGGCTCATGACACGCTCCCGGCGAATGTCCGCCACAGGAACAGTGGTGCTCGACGGGGAGGATATCTCCCGGCTCATTGCCTCACGCCGTCTCCGCAGGGGAATGGCCCTCGTCCCCGAGGGCCGGCAGGTCTGGCCCGAGCTCTCCGTCGAGGACAACCTCCTGCTGGGAGGTTTCACCCGCCGTCGTGAATCCACCGTCGTTGCCGAGCAGCTGGACTACGTGCTCACCACCTTCCCCCGCCTCAGGGAGCGGCTCCAACAGGATGCGGGCACGCTCTCCGGTGGCGAACAGCAGATGCTCGCAATCGGTCGCGCCCTCGTATCCCGACCACGCCTCATGCTCTTCGATGAGCCGTCGATGGGGTTGGCGCCCGTCATCGTGGACCAGATCCTCTCCAGCATCACCCAGCTCCGGGACGGGGGGACCACTGTGGTGCTGGTGGAGCAGATGGTCAACCTTGCACTCGAGATCGCCGACCGTGGGTACGTGCTCGAGCGCGGCCACGTGGTGATCTCCGGACCGGCGGCCGAACTCACCGCCAACGAACAAGTGCGTGCCGCCTACCTCGGCGTCACGTCCACCACCTACGAGTCAGACACTGACGACTGAGAGGACCACCTGTGCTTACTGGTGACATCATCCGGCGCTCTGCCAACCGCTTCCCAGACAAGACGGCTGTCATCTGGCAGGACCAGAAACTTACCTACCGGGAACTGGACGAGGCCTCCAACCGATTCGCGCAGGCGCTCATCGCCCAGGGACTCACCAAGGGTGACCACATCGGCATGGTCTGCCGGAACCGCATCGAGTACGCGGTCGTCTTCTTCGGGTCCGCCAAGGCCGGCACGGTCCTGGTGAACCTCTCCGTCCAGTACACCGCCGAGATGTTCGACTACTCGCTCGAGAAGGGCGACGTGAAGTGCCTCTTCGTGGAGCAGCCGTTTGTTGAGGCGACTCGGCCTGCCTACGAACGGCTGGAGTCCCTCACATCCCGCATCATCATTGGCGCCGAGGAGGACACCCCGGAGGCGGCGACATTCGAGAGCTTCATGGCCTCGGCGCCATCGAATGAGGCGCCCGATGTGGAGATGGTGCCGTCGGATCCGTTCTCGATGACCTTCACGGGTGGCACCACCGGTATGCCCAAGGGTGTGCTCGCGAGCCACCGAAGCCGGGACATTACCGCGCACACAGTGATGGTTGAGGAGCGGCTCGAGGACACGGACGTGGTGGCGATCGTGACGCCTATGTTCCATGTGGCAGCACTCAACATCATGTTCCAACCCGCCATGCTGTGCGGCGCCACCACCGTGTTGCAGACCAAATGGAGTGTGCAGGAGTACATCGCGAACGTGCGACAGCACCAGATCACGGCGTGCTTCATGGTTCCCACCCAGGCGCTCATGTTGGTCAATTACGAGCAGCTCGATCCCGGCGACCTTCGAACCTGGCGCAAGATCTCCTTCGCTGGTGCACCCATGCCGAACTGGGTCCAGGAGGAGTTGCTCGCGAAGTTCCCCGAACTCCGGATCACGCAGATCTACGGCCAGTCCGAGGTGGGGGTGGTGGCGGCGTTGCCGCATCGCTTCCTCCCCGAGAAGCTTGGAGCGGTGGGACGACAGGCCTACAACGTGGACATCGCGGTGCTGGACCCTGACGGGAATCCCGTCAAGCCCGGCGAGATCGGAGAGCTCTGCTCACGAGGCGAGAACGTGATGCTCCGGTACCACAACGATCCCGAAGAGACCGCGCGCTTCTTCCGCGGCGGCTGGGGCTGGACCGGCGACCTGGCGAAGGTCGACGAGGAGGGCTTCATGTTCCTCGTGGACCGCTCCAAGGACATGCTCATCTCCGGCGGGGAGAACATCTACCCGAAGGAAATCGAGAACGCCCTCTTCCGCCACGATTCCGTGAGCGACTGCGCCGTGATCGGCGTGCCCGACGCCAAGTGGGGCGAGGCACCGGTGGCGTACGTGATGCTCCGACCGGAGCGCGAGGCAACCTCAGAGGAGCTGATCGCGCACTGCGAGCGGATCCTCACGCCCTACAAGGTGCCGCACCTGGTGCTGCTCGTCCCCGAACTTCCGAAGACCGCGATGGGGAAGGTGCAGAAGCACCTCCTCCGCGCCAAGTACCTCGAGGACTTCGGCGGGATGGCACCGCTTCTGGTGGGCCAGGCCGACGCGCAGGCGCGAGAGGCCTCCTGGGGCGAGTGACCCGAAGGGATTGAGTTGGAGGTCCTGCGCCGACGGCTCCACGACCTCATCAGACAGAGGTCCCGGCACCACCCCGCGCCGGGGGACACCAGTCCCAGATCCGGGACCAAGCTCCTACCCCGAATGTGCTCGCGGGGAATTAATAGGACTCCCGGTACTGCTTTCCTCGGGCTGCGATCGCTAGCGTCGTAGTCACGGGTCCACACGAGGGCCCGCATGAGGATGAGGAGTGCCGCATGAAGGCCGCAGTTGTCCCGCAGTTCAAGGCCCCGCTCGAGATCCGCGAGCTGGACACCCCCGAGCCCGGCCCCGGCCAGGTGCTGGTGCGGATTGAGGCCTCCGGCCTGTGCCACACAGACATCCACGCCGCACACGGCGACTGGCCCGTGAAGCCCAAGATGCCCCTCATCCCCGGGCACGAGGGTGTGGGCGTGATCGAGAAGGTGGGGCCCGCCGTTGACGAAGCGATGATCGGCATGCGCGTGGCCCTCCCATGGCTGGGCAAGGCGTGCGGCGCGTGCCGCTACTGCATCGGCGGGTTTGAGACGTACTGCCAATCGCCGCAGTACATGGGCTACACGATCGACGGCGGCTATGCCGAGTACACGATCGGCTACGCCTCGCACGTGGTCCCGGTGCCCGAGGGCGTCTCGGCATTTGATGCCGCCCCCATCGCCTGCGCCGGCGTCACCACGTATGCGGCCCTCAAGGCCGCAAGGCCGCTGCCCACGGAGAAGGCGCTCGTGGTGGGAATCGGCGGGCTCGGCCACCTCGGCCTGCAGTACGCCCGCGTGTTCGGCTGCGAGACGATCGCGGCGGATGTGTCGGACGAGAAGCTCGACCTCGCCCTGGACCTGGGCGCGGACCACGTGGTGGACTCGCGCGGGAACCTGGGCGAGCAGGTGGCGGCGCTCGGTGGCGCGGACATCGCGCTGGTGACCGTGCCGTCCCCGGCAGTGATGGCGGCGGCGCGTGAGGCACTGAACCCGCGCGGCCGCCTGGTGCTCGTGGGCCTTCCCGCAGACAACCAGCTCACGCTGCCGGTCTTCGAGACAGTGCTGCGCGGCATCTCGGTGCAGGGCTCGCTTGTGGGCACCCGCAACGACCTCGCGGAGTGCTACGCCCTGCACGCGCTCGGCCGCACCCGCGTGATCGCCGAGGGCCGCAGGCTCGAGGACGTCAACGAGTGCTTCGACGAGGTGCTCGCCGGAAAGGTACCCGCGAGGCTGGTGTTCGAGTTCTGACTCTGACCCGCCCCTGAGGCGTCATCGACCCCCGACGACGACGCAGCGCCCCGCACCTTCCCTCCACCTGGTGCGGGGCGTTTCCGCGCTATTCGGCCCCCATCGCTCCCGGTGACTTGTCATAGTGGAAGGACACAGCACTCCGCAGCGACGCGGACCTGCCGCCTCGCGCGTGTGCCCGAGGAGAGGAGCAGTCATGAAACGGTTTGAAGGCAGGTCGATCATCATCACGGGCGGTGGCTCCGGTCTGGGAGAGGCCACGGCGGTGCGGCTCGCGAGTGAGGGAGCCCAGCTCACCCTCGTGGACCTCAACGCCGAGGGCCTCGAGCGGACGAAGGCCCTGATCGTGAAGGACGTCCCGGACGCCGAGTTGGAGATCATCACCGCGAACGTTACCCAGGAGGAGGACGTCAGGGGATTCGTGGAGCGCGCCATCGCGCGGTTCGGCAAAATCGACGGCTTCTTCAACAACGCCGGCATCGAAGGCAGACAGAACCTCACCGAGAACTTCGGCCTGGACGAGTTCAGCAAGGTGGTGGCCGTCAACCTGAACGGCGTGTTCCTCGGCATGCAGTACGTGCTGAAGCACATGCGCGAGCAGGGCTCCGGCTCGGTGGTGAACACGGCGTCCGTCGGGGGAATCCGGGGCGTGGGCAACCAGTCCGGGTACGCGGCCTCCAAGCACGGCGTGGTGGGCTTGACCCGCAACTCGGCGCGGGAGTACGGGCAGTATGGCGTGCGCATCAACGCCATCGCGCCGGGCGCGATCTGGACCGCGATGGTCGAGGCCTCCCTCAAGCAGGTGGACCCGGTCAACCCGAAGGAGTACGGCCAGCAGTTCGTTGCTGTGAACCCGATGAAGCGGTTCGGGGAGCCGGAGGAGGTGGCGGGCCTCGTGGCGTTCCTCCTCTCCGACGACTCCACGTTCATCAACGCCGCAGTCATCCCGATCGACGGCGGCCAGTCCGCGATGTATTGATCGACGACGGCGGAGCGCCCCGTGCCGGAGTGTCCGGTGCGGGGCGCTGCCGCGTGGGTGGGCCGACGACGGAAGGCGGGCTCGCATGGAAGAGCGCGATAGCGCCGAACGGGACGTGGCATCGGATCTGAGGGATATCGACACGGGTTTCGGGGCTTGGGCTGGCTCCGAAGTGGACGCCGAAGCGTACGTGGAAGGCGTCCGGCCCGATCACCGGCTGGCGGCCGACGCAGGATGAGTTCCGCCGTCGGAAATGGGTGCCGGTGCCCGTGTCGCGCGCCTTCCTCCGGACAAACAGCGACGCTACTTGTCCAAAGGGCCTTAGCTTCATGGGTTGTCCGTCCCGCTTGTCACATCCCTCTTTGTCAGGCTGGTTGTGAGTCGGTTGGAGAGGAGTTGAGATGACGATCAGTCTGGGTCGTACGGTCGCGGAGATCCGCGAGTTGGTGCATGAGTATCAGTTGCAGCCCTATGGGATGAAGG
>JAAZBW010000466.1 GCA_012513625.1 Actinomycetales bacterium
GGACTTTGCGATGATGGCTGCCACCGATTCGTTGGCCTGCCCCTGATAGGGCTGAGAACAGTACGCCGTGGCTGCTCGGTTGGGCGTGCTGAACGTCGCGTTCTTCAGGCAGGAGCTGCCGTCACTTCCCTGGACGCATGATGACCCTCGGGTGTCCAGGAACGACTGAACAGACGCCGTATTCATAGTGCTCGGGTTGTACATGACTGAATCGGACATCAGCCGGTTTGGGTCGTAGCCCTGGAGTCCTGAGGCCGCCGTCGGGTTTACGGGAAATGGTGCGGCCACGGGCGCTGGAGTGGCACCGACCACGTCCTGGGGGACGCTCGGGGACGGGCTCGGCGTCGGCGTGGGTGTGGAACTCGACGTGTAAATCCCGGAGGCGATGATCGACTTGACGTTGGAGCGGAGCTCACCGATCCGCGAGTAGATGCGATCACCCGGGCACACGGTGTTTCCCACGTCGCGGTGCCCCACGATGGTCGCCCGGGTGGCGCCGTTGACGGCCATGGTCCCATCCGGATTCACGCCGTGAAGGAGGAACTTCCACGCGATGGCGTGAGACAGCGCGTTCATCGCCGCCTCGGGAAGAGCGGTCTGCGTGAAGTCGCCGAGGACCGAGATTCCGAAGGTGTTACTGTTCCACCCGGTCGCATGGGCGCCGATGATTGGCTGGCTCAGCCCGCCCGCGCGCCCTTCCCAGAGGCGTCCATAACTGTCTGCCAGCAGGTTGTAACCGATGTCTCCCCACGCTCGCGTGACCGAGTGGTAGTAGTAGATGCCGCGCAGGATCGCAGGCACCTGTGACGCGCTGTACCCATTGGTTCCCGCGGTGTGATGGACCACCACGCCCCCCACCCGGCCATGCTCGGGGGTCCAGTCCAGCAGCGCGGGGTCCGCGCCCCAGTCGTTGCGCGAGTAGATCACGGGGGACGAGGTCACGGAGGCGCTCATCGGGCGCGCGAGGCCGCCGGCGGTACCGGTTACGTCGAGGTCCGCGGCGGAGTCTGCGGGCGCACGAAGTGGGTCTACCACGGAGAGGGTCACGTCCGTGGGGGCCGCGTCGCCGTAGCTCGCCGCCACCTGCACATCGATTCCCGCGCCCAGGAGCACGATCGGGTCGGTCCCGCTCCGTGCACCCGGCTCGTGCGAGGGCTCGACCTCGTAGGACTCCCACGCGCCCCACCCGCCGTTGGTTCCGGTACGGAGGTAGACCGCTACCTCCTCATCACGGCCCTCGTCCTGCCAGGTCACTCCAACGACGTTCACCTCACCGGCCGTCAATCCCTCACCCACCGCGTAGGGCGCCTCTGGGAGCTCGACGACGGTGGTGAGTAGGCCCAGGAGGTCCACGTCCGGGTCAGGCTCGGGGGCCGTCTCGGACTCCTCGGGGGCCGTCTCCGCCGTGCCCTCGTCAGACGGCGCAAGCGGGGCCAGTCCGCCATCGAGGTCGGGGGGAAGGTCCGTGGGTGACTCCTCCGTCAATGCAGCTGCGATTTCGCCTGGTTCGACGACGGTCGCCTCCACCTCAACCACTTCCGGCCTCACCGGGACGGCCTCGGGGATCTGGTCCTCAATCTCGATCGCGAACGGAAGGCCGGTGGCCGACCTCGCGGCCTCGCGGGGCGAAATGGCAGCTTGTGCAGTGAGCGGCACCACAGCGAGCAGACCCGCAAGGAGCGGGACC
>JAAZBW010000467.1 GCA_012513625.1 Actinomycetales bacterium
AGCATGGAGAGCGTGGCACCCACCGGGATGGAGTCGCGGAGGCCGATGTGCCGCTCGGCCGCGGCCACGCAGATCCGGTGGTCCCCCTGGCGGCGGTAGAGCTGGGCGGACTCGCCCGTGTGATCGCGCAGCACGTTGAGGACCGGGCCGGCGGCGGCGAGGAGACGGTCCTCGCCCGCCGCGGAGGCGAGCTCCGCGAGCCGCGGGCCGAGTACGAACCGACCCTGCATATCCCGCGCCACGAGGCGGTGGAACTCGAGGGCCACCGCCAGGCGGTGGGCGGTGGGACGCGCCAGATGGGTGGCATTGACGAGCTGTGCGAGGGTCGCCGGTCCGGCTTCGAGCGCGGACAGGACGGTTGCGGCTTTGTCCAAAACGCCGACTCCACTAGAGTTGTCCATAGCTCGATATTGACATCTCAACTCGTGAGATGCAACCAGCATGTGAGACAACCGGGAGAAAGAGATGAGTGGCACACTCGCCGAGAAGGTCTGGGAACGGCACATCGTCCGCCATGGTGGCGATGGTGAACCCGACCTCCTCTACATCGACCTGCACCTCGTGCACGAGGTGACGAGCCCGCAGGCCTTCGAGGGCCTCCGGCTCGCGGGGCGACCGGTGCGGCGCCCGGACCTCACGATCGCCACCGAGGACCACAACACGCCCACCCTCAACATCGACCTGCCGATCGCGGAGCCCACGAGCCGGAAGCAGATCGAAAAGCTGCGGGAGAACGCCCAGGAGTTCGGGATCCGCCTGCACTCGCTCGGGGACGCGGACCAGGGGATCGTGCACGTGGTGGGCCCGCAGCTCGGACTCACCCAGCCGGGCTTGACCATCGTGTGCGGCGATTCGCACACGTCCACGCACGGCGCGTTCGGCGCGCTCGCCTTCGGTATCGGCACGTCCGAGGTGGAGCACGTGCTCGCCACCCAGACGCTGCCTCTCACCCCCTTCAAGACGATGGCGATCACCATCAACGGGGAGCTTCCGGAGGGCTCCACGGCGAAGGACATCATCCTCGCGATCATTGCGAGGATCGGCACGGGTGGCGGGCAGGGCTACGTGCTCGAGTACCGCGGTGACGCCATCTCGAAGCTCTCCATGGAGGGCCGGATGACGATCTGCAACATGTCCATCGAGGCGGGTGCCCGCGCCGGCATGGTGGCCCCGGACGAGACCACCTTCGAGTACCTCAGGGGTCGTCCCCACGCGCCGGAGGGCGCAGAGTGGGACGCCGCTGTGGCGGACTGGGCCACCCTGCGCACGGACGAGGACGCGGTCTTCGACGCCGAGGTGGTCCTGAATGCCGAGGACATCGAGCCATTCGTGACCTGGGGCACCAACCCTGGCCAGGGGCTCCCGCTCTCCGGCCGGGTGCCGGATCCGGTGGACATCGCGGACGAGCAGGCCCGCCAGGCCGCCGAGCGCGCGCTCGAGTACATGGCCCTCACCCCCGGCACCCCGCTGCGCGAGATCGCGGTGGACACGGTCTTCATGGGGTCCTGCACGAACGGTCGTATCGAGGATCTGCGCGCCTTTGCGGACGTGATCCGCGGCCGGGCGAAGCACCCGGACATCCGCGTGCTCGTGGTGCCCGGTTCCGCCCGGGTGCGCCTGCAGGCCGAGGCGGAGGGACTCGATCGGATCATCCAGGACTTCGGCGCCGAGTGGCGCAACGCGGGCTGCTCCATGTGCCTCGGCATGAACCCGGACCAGCTCGCGCCCGGAGAACGCGCCGCCTCCACCTCCAACCGCAACTTCGAGGGACGTCAGGGCAAGGGCGGGCGTACCCACCTGGTCTCGCCCGTCGTCGCCGCCGCCACGGCGGTGCGCGGCACTCTCGCCTCGCCGGCCGACCTCGGGCCGGTCGATCCCCCATCCGTCGCCTCGGTCGCATAAGGAGCACCCCATGGAGAAATTCAGCACCCACACCGGGGTCGGCGTCCCGCTGCGCCGCTCGAATGTGGACACCGACCAGATCATCCCTGCCGTCTACCTGAAGAGGATTACCCGCACCGGGTTCGAGGACGCACTGTTCTCCGCGTGGCGGAACGACCCGGGTTTTGTCCTCAACCAGGACGCCTACCGGAATGGCTCCGTGCTCGTGGCCGGCGCGGACTTCGGCACCGGTTCATCCCGCGAACACGCGGTGTGGGCGCTCAAGGACTACGGCTTCCGCGTGGTGCTCAGCCCGCGGTTCGCGGACATCTTCCGCGGCAA
>JAAZBW010000468.1 GCA_012513625.1 Actinomycetales bacterium
CCGCTGGAGCGGAGGGGGATCCCGAGCAGTCGTTCCGGGAGGAACTGCGCTCGCTGCCCGGCCGTTGGTACGTGATCCACTCCTACGCAGGCTTCGAGAAGCGGGTGAAGCAGAACCTCGAGTTCCGCGTCCAGTCGCTCAACATGGAGGACTACATCTACCAGGTGGAGGTCCCCATGGAAGAGGTGGTGGAGATCAAGAACGCGCAGCGCAAGCTGGTCACACGCGTGCGGATCCCCTCCTACGTCCTGGTCCGAATGGACATGACCGACGAGTCGTGGGGTGCTGTGCGCCACACGCCGGGCGTCACGGGCTTCGTGGGCAACGCGCACAACCCCACCGCGCTCACCGAGGACGAGGTCTTCTCGATGCTTGCTCCTGCGATGGTCAAGGCGCCCGCAGCGGCCGCCTCCGGCGCAGGTGCCAAGAAGTCCACGAAGGACCAGCGTCCAATCGAGGTGGAGTTCGAGGTGGGCGAGTCTGTCATGGTCACGGACGGTCCGTTCGAGACTCTCGCCGCCACCATCGCGGAGATCACACCCGAGACCCAGAAGCTCAAGGTGCTGGTCTCCATCTTCGGCCGGGAGACCCCGGTCGAGCTCTCGTTCTCCCAGGTCGCCAAGATCTGAGGAAGGCGTCCGCCAGCCGGCGGACGTGATGCAACCGGGTCATCGCCCATGGCGTGGGCCCACAACAACGAAGGAAGGGACGCACAATGCCTCCCAAGAAGAAGGTTTCAGGCCTCATCAAGCTCCAGATCCAGGCGGGTGCTGCCAACCCGGCGCCCCCGATCGGCCCCGCGCTCGGTCAGCACGGCGTCAACATCATGGAGTTCTGCAAGGCGTACAACGCGGCCACCGAATCGCAGCGCGGCAACGTCATACCGGTGGAGATCACCGTGTACGAGGACCGCTCGTTCACGTTCATCACCAAGACACCGCCGGCGTCCGAGCTGATCAAGAAGGCGGCGGGCGTCAAGAAGGGCTCCTCCACCCCTCACACGGACAAGGTGGCCAAGCTGACCCGCGCCCAGGTGCTGGAGATCGCCGAACGGAAGATGCCGGACCTCAACGCGAACGACGTGGAGATGGCCGCCAACATCATCGCCGGGACCGCCCGTTCCATGGGCATCACGGTGGAGAGCTGAGCCCACAACCCCGGCCGGGGTCTCCGGCCACACCCAGGTGGTAGGGCCGCGCGGGCCCGCTTCCCACGACTGCCAAGGAGAAGAGCAGATGGCAACGCGTACAAAGGCATTTTCAAAGGCGTCCGAGCTGATTACGCCCGGCACCGTCTACACCCCCCGTCAGGCGGTTCACCTCGCCAAGGAGACGGCGATCACCAAGTTCGACTCGACCGTCGAGGTCATGTTCCGCCTCGGCGTCGACCCCCGGAAGGCGGACCAGATGGTTCGCGGCACTGTCTCGCTGCCGCACGGCACCGGCAAGACGGCGCGCGTGGTGGTCTTCGCAGTGGGTGATCGTGCCCAGGAGGCGATCGACGCCGGTGCCGACGAGGTGGGCGGCGACGAGTTGATTGAGAAGGTGGCGGCCGGATTCACGGACTTCGACGCCGCGGTGGCGACCCCCGACCTCATGGGCAAGGTGGGCCGCCTCGGCCGCGTGCTCGGTCCCCGGGGCCTCATGCCCAACCCGAAGACCGGCACGGTCACCATGGACGTGGCGAAGGCCGTGACGGACATCAAGGGTGGCCGGATCGAGTACCGGGTGGACAAGCACGGCAACCTCGCCTTCATCATCGGCAAGGTGTCCTTCGCGGAAGAGCAGTTGCTCGACAACTACGCGGCTGCGCAGGAGGAGATCCTCCGTGCCAAGCCGACCACGTCGAAGGGCCGCTACATCCGCAAGGCCACCATGTCCACCACGATGGGCCCGGGAATCCCGTTCG
>JAAZBW010000469.1 GCA_012513625.1 Actinomycetales bacterium
ACCCGATCCTCGACTCCCACTGGATGGAGGCCATGCTCCTCATCATCTCCGCGGTGACCCTCTCGGGAGACACCTGGGGCGTCGGCAAGATCTGGGGCCGCATGGTCGGCAACGGCTGGCTGCGCTGACCCCTCGAGGTCCCAAGACTCTCCCAATAGAAAATGCCCCCGGATTTGATCCGGGGGCATTTTCGCGTCTGGGTCATCCCGCCGCTGTCAGGCGGAATTTCCGTCGACGACGGGCGCTACTCAGGCATTGGCCACGGCGAGTTCCGCCGCGCGCACCATCTCCACGTGGTTCTCGAACGCCCCCAGCCACATGGTGAGCACCTCGCGGAGGCCCTCATCCTGCAGCTTCCCGTTCACCCACGCCTCCTGGTCGAACTGGACGAAGGCCTCTGGCTGGCCCATCGTGCGGGCGTTGAAGTGGGCGAGGATGTTGCGGAGGTGCTGCTGGGCCATCGCGGTGCCGGGGCCGCCCGGCGACATGCCGATCACAGCGGTGGCCTTGCCGGCGAACGAGTTGGTTCCCCAGGGGCGCGAGCTCCAGTCGAGGGCGTTCTTGAGGGCTCCGGGGATCGAGCGGCTGTACTCCGGGGTGACGATCACCACGGCGTCCACCTCTGCGAGCGAGTCCTTCAGGTCGCGGCCGGCCTGCGGGTAGTCCGCATCGAAGTCCCGGTTGTAGAGGGGGAGGTTGCCGATCTCGATCTCGCGGAACTCCATACCCGCGGGCGCGAGCTCAGCAAGGGCCTCCGCGAGCATGCGGTTCATCGAGGTGGCGGAGAGAGATCCCACCATGTAGCCAACAGTCGTCATGGTCCATCCTTCGTTCGTGGGGAGCATGGTGCGGACCCGGCCCTACCGGACTCCTCGACACCACTGATTAGTTGATGGTTCAACTATATACGATCGGCTCTCGTATGCAACCGCGCCGCAACCAGTTGCCTCCACCCCGACGCCGGAGCCTCCCCGGGTGGACACGTCACCCCTCCCGGCGTCCCATATCCACCCGGAGCCGGCCCTTCCGTGGGCCGGAACGGGTTATCTCCCCGGACGGGCGCCCTCGCCGGACAAACAGCGTCGCTATTCGTCCGGATGCCCATAGCGTCACAGTTTGTCCGTCCCATTGGTCACTTGCGTTTACGCGAGCATCACCTGCCCCAACAAGCAGTGTCGCTATTCGTCCAGGAGCCGTTAGCTTCACAACTTGTCCGGCGCGCTTGCCCTCAGCGACGTTCCCGATGCCGAACCGGTGAAGCAGACTGCCGGATCGTTGGGATCGGGCAGGTGGGATCGGAGGCGGTGGGATCGGGGAGGGGGGATCGGGGCGGTGGGATCGGGCAGGTGGGATCGGAGGCGGGGGATCCCGGGGCACTCGGGGCGAGTCCCGCCGTCGGACGCGAAAGGGGTGGGTGGCCCTTCCGGACCACCCACCCCTCACACAGAACTCCACCTACCCGACGATCACGTTCTCCTGATCCCCGTCACGCTGCCGTGTGGCCGGTGTGGCAGCCGCGGCCGGTGCTGCCGCGGCTGCGGGGCCGGCATCCGACTCCTCCGGGAAGTCGAGTGTGGGCATGAGCGAGTCGAACTCCGCATCGGACTTCGCGTCCCCGATCCGCATTCCGTAGAAGGAGCGAATGATGAAGAACAGCGCCACCATGAAGAACACGGCCGCGAGGATTGTGGTCCACAGGGTTCCGCCCGAGTTCTCGGCCACGGACACCGCGAGTTCCACGGCCAGGAGGCCGAAGAGGGTGGTGAACTTGATGACCGGGTTCATGGCCACGGACGAGGTGTCCTTGAAGGGGTCGCCCACCGTATCGCCCACGATCGTGGCGTCATGCAGTGCGGTGCCCTTGGCCTGGAGGTCCACCTCCACAATCTTCTTGGCGTTGTCCCACGCGCCACCCGCGTTCGCCATGTAGTTCGCCTGGTAGAGGCCGAACAGGGCGATCGAGATGAGGTAGCCGATGAAGAAGTACGGCTCCACGAACGCGAAGGCGAGGGTGGCGAAGAAGATCCCGAGGAACAGGTTCAGCATGCCGCGCTGGGCGTACTGGGTGCAGATCTCCACCACCTTCATGGAGTCTTCGGTGGAGGCGCGCTTCGCGTTGGCGTCGAGCGAGATGTTGTTCTTGATGAACTCCACCGCGCGGTAGGCGCCCGTGGTCACGGCCTGGATGGTGCCGCCCGTGAACCAGTAGATGATCGCGCCACCCGTGATCAGGCCGAGCAGGAAGGGCGCGTGCAGGATCGAGAGGTTCTCCATCCCGGTGGCCAGCCCGTCGGTGAGCAGCATGATGATGGAGAAGATCATGGTGGTGGCGCCCACCACGGCCGTACCGATAAGGACCGGCTTGGCGGTGGCCTTGAACGTGTTACCGGCACCGTCGTTGTCCTCGAGGAGCAGCTTGGCGCGGTCCCACTGCGGGACGATTCCGAACTCCTTCTCGATCGCGCGGCTCACGCCCGGGATCTCCTCGATGAGGGAGAGTTCGTAGACCGACTGGGCGTTGTCCGTGACCGGCCCGTACGAGTCCACGGCGATGGTCACCGGCCCCATGCCGAGCATGCCGAATGCCACCAGGCCGAAGGCGAAGACCGCGGGCGCGATCATGATGTCTCCGAGGTTGATCTCCGCCACCAGGTAGGCGACCCCCATGAGGAGCACGGTGGCCATGCCGAGCCAGAAGGCGGCGAAGTTGCCGGCCACGATTCCGGAGAGGATTCCGAGCGAGGCGCCGCCCTGCTTCGCGGAGGTGACCACCTCGCGGGTGTGCTTGGAGCCGGTGGAGGTGAACACCTTCACCAGCTCGGGGATCAGCGCGCCGGCGATCGTGCCGCAGGAGACGATGGCGGCGAGCTGCCACCAGAGCCTCCCGTCGTCGAGGCCGTTCAACATGAAGTACGACGTGACGAACGTGAAGGCGATCGAGACCACGGAGGTCAGCCACACGAGTGCCGAGAGCGGCGTCTCGAAGTTCATGGAGCGTGCGTTCGCGAACTTGCGCGTGGCCATGATGTCGTTGCCGTGGTAGGCCACCGCGGAGGCGATGACCATGACGGCCCTGATCGTGAAGATCCACACCAGCAACAGTGCCTGGACAGACGTGTCCGCGACGGCGAGGGTCAGGAAGGTCACGAGCGCCACCCCGGTCACGCCGTAGGTTTCGAAACCGTCAGCGGAGGGGCCCACGGAATCACCCGCGTTGTCTCCGGTGCAGTCGGCGATCACGCCGGGGTTCCGCGCGTCGTCCTCCTTGATCTTGAACTCGATCTTCATGAGGTCTGCGCCGATGTCCGCGATCTTGGTGAAGATGCCACCGGCGATCCGGAGTGCGGAGGCGCCGAGCGACTCCCCGATCGCGAAGCCGATGAACGTGGCTCCGGCGAGTTCGCCCGGGACCACCAAAAGGATCAGGAGCATGATGGCGAGCTCGAGGGAGATCAGCACCATGCCGACCGACATGCCGGACTTCATGGGGATCTGGTAGACGGGGAACGGCTTGCCCTGCAGTGAGGCGAAGGCCGTACGGGAGTTGGCGAACGTGTTGATCCGGATCCCATACCAGGCCACGGCGTAGGAGCCGGCCATGCCGATCAGCGAGAACCCGA